>NVSS01000068.1 GCA_002732805.1 Coxiella sp. (in: g-proteobacteria) | reverse complement strand
TGGTTTGTATTCAACGTTCTCTTTGTTGCCCTCTCTGTAACGATAGATAATAATCGCTATTAAGATCAACACAGGCACCACAATAATTAGCATCAATATGGTTGTATCAATGATCAGATGTTTTTCAGCCCTGGCAATCATGCCGGCGGGATCCAGGATGGCTAATTTACAGCCACTCAACAAGAGCGCAGTGATCGATATTAAAGAAACAACGGATGTCTTGATTATTTTTGATACAACTTTGTGCATTTTAGATCCTATAAGGCTATGACGATAGTATAATAGCAACTCATTTTGTCTTCAACACTAATGTATGTCAAACCGACACATAATTAGGGGTGGGCAAATGTTACTCAAACTTGAAACTGAAAGTATGAGCATACTGCAAACAATTCACTAATGCAATAAATCGTAAATAGATTTTGCTAATTGCTCGCTAATTCCAGACACCTTAGCGATTTCTGTAATGCTCGCATCACGTAATTGTTGAATACCACCAAAATAGCGAAGTAGATCCCGACGTCGCTTTGGCCCAACACCCGCTATATCTTCCAAACTCGAATGGGTTCGCTTTTTGGCGCGTTGTTGACGGTGTGTCGTAATTGCAAAACGATGCGATTCATCACGCACAAACTGTATCAGATGTAAGGCCATCGAATCGGTTGCCAATTGCAGTGGGCGCGTACGCCCCGGCAACCACAATTGCTCTTGCCCTGGTTTACGTGCAGGACCTTTTGACACACCCACCAACTGGATGTCGCTGAGCTGCAGCTCCTCAAATACGTCAATTGCTTTTTTAAGCTGCCCTTTGCCACCATCAATCAATACCACATCGGGCAATATTTGATCCGTCGTTTTTAATTTTTTATAGCGTCTCATCAATACCTGCGCCATCGCCGCATAATCATCACCGGCTTCAATATCCTTTATATTAAAACGTCGGTATTCTTTGTTTTTAGCCCCCTCCGCATCATAAACCACACACGACGCGACCGTCGCCTCTCCCATTGTGTGGCTAATATCGAAGCATTCGATTCGTTGAATAGGATCTTTTAGCGCTAATGCTTTCTGTAACGCTAATAGCTTTTCAAGCGCGGACTCCTTATCGGCCAAATGCGTCGCCAAACCATGCTGCGCATTTGTTTTAGCCATTTGTTGCCATTGCTTATAAAGCGCACCGCGAAAATCAGTCAATACCAGCTTAGTACCTAGTTGTGTTTGTAACACCTGTTGCATCGCCACTTTGTCCGGCAGCTTATCGCTTAAAACAATTTTATCAATCGCCTCATCGGCATGTTTTGAATTAAAGTAATACTGCAGCAAAAAAGAATTTAATATCGTCGGCACGTCATCAGCAATCCCCACCTGCGGAAAATAGAGTCGCTGTCCTAACAGTCGCCCTTGACGCACGAACACCACGTTGACGGCAGCACGCCCCTGCCCCAGCGCGACACCAATAATATCAACATTGCCTGTCTTTCCAGAAATGCATTGCGTCTCTTGTAACTGACGTAACCGCACAATTTGATCACGGTAATGAGCGGCTAACTCATACGCTTGAGTATTCGATGCGGCATCCATTTGTCGTTCAAGATTTTTGATGATCCGGTCATTCTTGCCTTCTAAAAATAAAACAGCGTGTTCCACTTGTTGTGCATACGCTTCTTTTGAGACGCGCGCCACACAAGGTGCCGTACAACGTTTGATCTGATGCTGCAGACAAGGCCGTGAACGGTGTTTGAAAAAACTGTCTTTGCACTGCCGGATCTGGAACAATTTTTGCAGTAAGGCTAAGTTATCACGCACCGCCCCTGCCGTAGGGTACGGACCAAAATAGCGGCCCTTCTTAGTATGTGCGCCACGATAAAAATCTAAGCGTGGAAAGTCTTGCTCAGTATCTAAATACAGATAGGGATAGGATTTATCATCACGTAGTAATACGTTATAACGAGGTCGATATTCTTTGATGAGGTTTGATTCAAGCAATAATGCTTCCGTGTCACTTGCTGTAATGATGGTTTTGACGTCAACCACCTGACGCATCAATACCTGTGTTTTAGTGGATAACCCGGTGTCACGGAAATAACTTGCTAAACGCTTTTTGAGATCACGTGCTTTACCGACATAAAGAATCTTATTTTCAGCATTAAGCATCTGGTAGACACCAGGCTTATTCGGGAAATCAAAGTTCAGTTTCACCGCCTTGATGCGCACCCGTTTCTTCTGATTCAATTAATCCATATCGAATTGCTAATAATGTTAATTCAACATCATTCTTAACTCTGAGTTTATCGAAGATACGGTAACGATAGCTATTCACCGTTTTAGGGCTTAAGCATAATTTGTCGGCGATCTCTTGAACACGCATACCCATCGTAATCATCAACATGACTTGAAGCTCACGTTCGGACAATGATTCAAAGGGTGACTCGCTCTTATCGTTGACATGTTTAAACGCCAAGCGACTGGCAATTTCAGGACTGATGTAACGTTGCCCCGCATGCACAGCACGAATCGCTTGAATCATTTCTTCCATCGAAGAGCCTTTCGTTAGGTAGCCACTTGCACCCACTTGCAACAAACGTGCTGGGTAGAGATCATTATTACAAATAGTGACGATGAGCACTTTTACATCAGGATCAATACGAAGTAATTTGCGTGTTGCTTCAAAGCCACCGATACCCGGCATTTTGACATCCATTAACACAACTTGAGGTTTGATCTTGCGACAAAGCTTGAGGGCTTCCTCTCCCGATGCAGCCTCACCAACAACCTTGATTCCAGGTACGTCATCAAGAATACGCCTGATACCTGTCCTAACAAGATCATGATCATCCACGAGCATCACTGATATGATTTTAGTACTCATACACTTCTTCCGATCGATGTGTGGCGGAGAGACAGGGATTCGAACCCTGGAAGGGAGTTACCCTTAACGGTTTTCAAGACCGCCGCTTTCAACCGCTCAGCCATCTCTCCACTAAATATTTACAAGTCCTTGCGCACACCCTTTTAAGGCTTAAGCTTACAAGCACTTATACGAATTGGATCATAGTATAACGATTTTCAAAAAAATTGAAACATATACTTTTAAATTTGTTATAATAATCTCAAAATCTTGACCATTTTATCAACAAGTTAAAGGAGACGCTTATGCGACCCACTGGATTTTCACTAACACAACCTGTGACCAACTCGATAGAGATAAACCGTGTCCTCAGAAATACATATTTCTTACTCAGTTTGACCCTACTTTTTAGTGCCGGCTGTGCTTGGTATGCGATGGCCTCAAATGCAGCACCTTTAGGTATTTTTATACTACTAATAGGTATGTTTGGTCTGTACTTCCTCACCATTGCCACGCGCAATAGCAGCTGGGGTTTGTTATCGATTATGGCCTACACCGGATTTATGGGTTACTCAATTGGCCCCATGCTCAATTTTTACATCAAAACATTTAGTAATGGACCACAACTTATTATCACCGCACTCGGTGCTACTGCTGTTATTTTTGTCGGTCTTTCCGCCTATACACTCGTATCACGTAAGAACTTTAGCTACCTGGGCGGTGCGATTGCCATCGGCGCACTGCTAGCGTTTTTAGTGGGTATCGGTGCTATGCTGTTCCATCTACCAGGCTTACAGCTTGTCGTTTCAGGTGCCTTTGCACTTATTTCTGCTGGCTATATCCTGTTTACAACAAGCGCCATTATCAACGGCGGTGAACGTAACTACATCATGGCAACCATCATGCTCTATGTGGCTATATTCAACTTGTTCGTCAGCTTGCTTAATATCCTAGGTGCGCTGAGCGGCAACCGAAACTGATCACCTTTTCAAGCAGTTAGCTCAAACTTGATTTTTGCTAACTGCTTGAAATACAATATAATTACAAATAATATCACTTTTTAACCGTACGTACTGGACATATGCCATGTTATTAGATATAATGATGTCTGATCGCATCTTGTGTCTGTCACTTCAGCCACTCTTGGCAACGTAACTACATGATTTTGCACTACTAACCTTCGACGGAATGTTTACACATGTCGCTTCACGATTACCGCGACAGTGGGTTTGTATAACCTAAATTTAACGTTGAGGTAACTGATTAATGAATAAGCATATTCTTCCTATCATCGCATCGTCACTTTTTTTAATCTCTGGTTTTGCTGTCGCAGAAGCACATGCACAAAGCACCAGCAGCCCTTCGAGCACTCTCTATAGTAATGCCGCAGAGGCAGGCTTGAATGCACACGTACTGGGCGAAGCACTCAATGGTTATCATTGGGCAAAAAGTCATGGTGATGTGCACAACTCAAATATATTAACAGTTGTCGACTACACAAAGCCATCAACAGATAAACGCTTATGGGTATTAAATTTGAATACAAATAAAGTCCTCATGCATGCGCTTGTCGCCCATGGTCACAATAGCGGCCTAGTCTATGCAAACCATTTTTCAAATCAAAATAACTCACACGAAACAAGTCTTGGTGTTTTTACCACCGGCTCCTCACCTTTTTATGGGCATGATGGCCACGCACTAAAGGTTCATGGGCTTGAGTCGGGAATCAACAGCAACGCTTATGCACGCGCTATCGAAATTCATGGCGCACAATACGTATCAAATTATGATATTAAAACCTATGGCCGCATTGGTCGTACCTACGGTTGCTTTGGTGTAAGCCCTGGAAAGATTAACAAGCTCATTGACTATACCAAAGGTGGTAGTGTTTTGTTTGCTTACGCACCTGCTGAAAATAACGACCCCATTGCAATGGGCTAATGATATAACAGCAAATGCCAACCCTTCTGTCTAAGCGCATCTACAGCATCGACTGACTCTTTCAGGCGATGCTGTAGAAATTTCGGTTCTGTAAATTTACGCTCCCATTTGAATGACGGCGAGACTATCCTTTTAATTTAACTCACAAACGTAGCTATTGTAGTAGCCCCCCAAAAAAAATCAGGGCCACCTCTTAATAAATAAAAAGAGGCTAAAATGGATCCGCCGTCAAATAAAGCCGCGCAATTTAACCGTCGCCGGTACACAGCACTTGAAAAATAGCTTTGCAGAAGAAACATTCAGGGCTGGCAATAGCGTTTCGTGCATTGCCCGACAGAATGGCATTACGCCAAGCTTGCTTTATAAGTGGAGGCTCGCGATGGAAGATGGTTCATTGACTGGCATTGACTGCAAAGATGGTATCGCACCTAAAAAATAAGTTAAAAAATTAAAGGGACAAATACGTGAACTTGATGCTGCTCTAGGTCGAAAAACGCTGGACGCTTACACCTTGAAAGAGGCTGTAAAAATTGGACGCGAAAAAAATTGATATCGCGACAACCCTTGGCCGGACTCGAAGATTTCGAATAAGGGTTATAGCAAGGGCTTTAGAAGTTTCTCGTTCAAACTTACAAAGGCGTTTAAAAATGCAACCAACAAATAAAGTTAGGTAGCTCGATTTCAACGGGCAACTCCAGCCCGCAAGGCCTTACTGAAGCACCTAGAAGATGAAAAACATTCTTTGTCGGCATCAAGCTGAAACGTACGAAGCAGGCCTTAAGCCCTGCTTTTTAAGAAAAGTGGCGGGGCCTTGAGCATTGATGAAACCGCCCTGCGATAGAACCACTATTAACTTAAAATTAACCCTTAGTTAAGCTTTTATTGATTGAAATGTGCCTCATTAACACATAAAATACGCCTCAAATAATGAATCAAATTTTTAAGGGGGCACGTCATGAGAAGCATCGTCATACAATCTGCGCAAGGCGCAACTAAAGAATCGCCAATCTACAATCAAACCTGTGGTTTTGATGCTGACAATAGCCACATAGAAGCGGGCAGCGTCTTTGCTCGATTTTATAAGGGCAAGGAGATCCCTAATAAAAAACCATCTGATGACAAAATTATAATTGGTTATTTATCCAATGGCTTACCCTTTCAAATTATTGTTGACGGCTCTTCCCACGGAAAAACTAACCAGACATTTAGGGCAATTGACCAATACATTGTTCCACTTGTTGCTAAGTATTCGGTAGCGCTAGGGACAGCAGATCACCATAAAGACTGTATAAGAGCATTAATTGACGAAATATTCACGCTAAGAGAAAATAAATTTAGGGCTTGTGACTTCACCATGTCCATGGCTATTGGCTATAAAAAAAATGAGGAATTAAAAATTGCTGGCTTCGGCATAGGCGATACAGGTATTATTTTGCAACGTGCCGATGATCATGAAATCATACCTCTTGTACAAACTTCAACTGTAGCTGGCTTCAAAAAAGATGCATTTGATGATGCCACTTCAACATTGGATCGCGATACAATCATAGAGAGAAATAGTTATTTTGACATAGCCGTTAAAGAAGGCGATGAAATATTTGGATACACCTACCTGACAAAAGGTCTATTACAGGAAACTGAAACATACAAAAGTCTTGAGCAAACAGTTTTAAAGCAAACATTAGCTTCTATAGCCATTCAAAATGTAGAAGGAAACTCTCTATTTAACAAAGTCAGCACAGAAAATCAAAGGCTTTTTGAACTCATGAAAGAAGGTACAGTCAAGGAGTCAGCTAGTCGACAGTTTGGTGATGACTGCACACTAGCGTCAGTTAAAATTCCAGGAGCCCAGTTACAAAGAAAGCTCTCCTTACTATTAAGTCCTAAATCTCCAGATACAGCGTCAGAACATGATGAAACTCTGTATAACGATGCACAAAACATAATTAGTGATTTCAAAAATGGAACAAATATTAAAACTGATCAGTATGGATTTTTGCAGGCTGCTGAAAAACTAAAATCTGAAAAGTTCGACAACAAACCATCTACTGAATTAACGCGCACCATGATTACAGTTGAATGTGCAACGTACTTCCCAGAAAATGAGGATATACGCAACCAAATTAAGACGACTGCTCACAAAGCATCAGGAAAAAAATCATTACTATGGAAAGCACTAGGTGTAACCCTTATGGCGCTAGGAGCAGCACTTAGTGTTGTTGGTAGTCTTGCGTTTGTAGGTAGCCTAGGAAGTGGGGTATTTGCACCAGGTACCGTTCCAAGCATAGCCCTGCTTGGCGCTGGGATTGGGCTATTTACCATTGGCGGAGGTATGGCCGGATATGGGATCAAATCGCCAACGCTTGAGCGCGAGGGTTTAAAAATAGGATAGGTGCATCTTGATTGGCTTTGTAACCGTTGAGCCGGCTCGGTAAGATAGTTGGCTTACACACGGGCGAGTTCTATCAAAAATTCAGCGCCCATGCGATAGCGTCAGCTTAATTAATATCAAGGAGCCAAGGATAAGATTAGCTTTAAAGGTCGCATTTCAAAAAAATCAGCCTATTGATGACTGTCCGCTGGCATCTTGCCTATGCATTGGGCGCTGCTGAAAAAATATAACCAACGCATGAATTTAGCTTATAATACGCTATCTATGCAGCAATACCAAATAATCCGCTAATGAAATCATTCTGCGCACGCACTGCCCCCCCCCTTAGTCACATATTTTATCTGCCCTTTTTGTAGGGTAATACCCCCAAAAAAGGCGATAGCTGAATGAATCGCCTAAATTGATACCTATACGCTCTAATTTGGCAGTGATTTTATATGAATAGTATCCATTTCAATGGGGTGCTGATACTGCGCGGGTTCAACTGTGAAGCCACCTTCGGCAGAGACAGTCAATGTATTAGACGCACTCCCTATCAAAGCCCCTGTCGCTCCGCTTTTATTATAATCGCGCGCATAGCTAAGGGTCATGAGTGCGGGCGTACCAAGCGTTGATATGTTGGCTGAAATAGTTTCAGTTTGCCCTGGATTTAAGTCCGTTGGTTTCTGGATCCAGCTTATGTTTGTACCCTCAAAATCACAAGCCCTAGCAATCACATTAGTTTCATTATCGATCGTTATTTGGATTTTTGTATCTTGTAATGGTGGCGACATGATTGTTGGTGTGGCTAAAGCGGAGCACGTAGCGAATGATGCTGCAATAAGTATTAATGATGATTTCATTGAATTACCTCTAATTGTCATAATGAGTAAATTAGAAATAATACAGATGTATCATGATTAAACATATAATAATTCCGCCAAAAACAGGGTATAAACATGCCACGCTACGGCAATTTCTCTCACTTTGTCTAATTTATCACCCCCTTAATTTTCAATTATAGTGGCAAATACCAACCTGTCTGTATTAACGTCATGTTAACTGCCCGTCAGGCAGGAGTAGCAACCCTTGGTGTCCTACTGGGTGTAACAGGTTGTCTGACTGTAGGCGCCTTACCTACGGTGGTAATGTCGGCCGTGCTCTTTAATGCGTTAACGCATGCGCAGACTTTGCAAGATTCAGACCGGAATTAGCACAACTGCGTCAGGCTTATAGCGTAGTGTCACTTTCCCCCATAGCAGGCTTTACTGCAGTAGCAACTTCCTCTGTTTGTGCGATGATGGAACCCGCAGCTCCCGCGTCACATTTATCATAATTAATGGTAGACCACTTTCATGCCCACATACGTTGCAGCTAAGCACAGCAGCAACGACAAGGCCATATTGGCAAAGGCGAGCCCAATATCGCCAACACGTAACAGCTGGATCGTATCCAGACTAAAGCTTGAGAACGTGGTAAAGCCGCCACAGACACCAATCACCAGAAACGCACGCCATAGCGGGTCAACCTGTGATTTGTGGAATAAAATACCGGCGAGAACACCGATCACGAAGCTACCCAGCACATTACAAACAAGAATACCCCATGGAAACGGCCGGTTTAACGAATAATGATCAAATGCTTCCCACAACAGAAATCGCAGTACCGCACCTAACGCACCACCACTCGCGACTACAAAGAGCATCGCACCCATAAGCTACCTCCTTTAGCAAAAGATATGCTATTCTAGCACAGCTGAACACGCACAAAAACCATGAGGATCGTATGATGAAAACACACTACGACGTTATTATTGTAGGCGGCGGCCCCGTGGGCGTAGCACTTGGCATCGAACTTGGACTGCATGGCGTTAATACCCTGATCCTAGAAAAGTACGCTGACCCTTTATTATCTCCTCGAGCACAGTCATTAACCGCCCGTTCCATGGAATTTTTTATGCGCTGGGGTATCAATAAAACGTTACGCCAGCGACAGCTGCTTCCCAATGATTTCAAACGCCAAGGTGTTTGGTGCAGTGCGCTCAATGGCAAAACCTATGCCACCGCGTCGAGCTTTGATGATCATGACCCAACTATATCCCCCGAACAACCCATTCGCATTCCCTTATGGATCACTGAGCAAGTACTACGAGAGCGTTTAACCGATTTCGATTGTGTCACCTTCCTCAAAAATCATGACGTCACTGCTATGACCTCATCCGAATCAGGCTGTGAACTCACCGTACTCAATCGAGACACGCAACACACCGAGACCTACACAACACCTTATATTGCTGCTTGTGATGGCGCCAATAGCATTATACGCACACAGGCACAAATTCCCTTTGAACAACTAGCACCTGCAAAACACGTATTGAATTTACTGTTTAAAGCGCCTGAGCTCATGTCCAAAATTACGGTTGAAGAAGGCTTCTTACATTATATGTTGAATCATGAGCAAGCCGGTGCCATGGGAATTGTAGATCCTGAACAACATATTTGGTACGCGCAAATCATTTTCCCCGATGCCAGCACGACGTTAGACGATGTCGATATTGCGACGACCCTAACGAAACTGTCGGGCGTTGCGTTTGAGCATGAGATTTTAAATGCGCATTTCTGGGAAATGAAAATCCAACTCGCCGAGCACTTCTCAGTGAATAACCGTGTCTTTCTCGTCGGCGATAGCGCGCATGCCTTCGCGCCCACCGGCGGCCTAGGCTTAAATACCGGCTTGGGTGATGTCGTCAATCTGGGTTGGAAATTAGCCTCAGTCATTAATAATGATAATGATCCCACCCTACTCACCACCTACGAAACAGAACGTCGCCCCATTGCCCTACGTAATTTAAAAGCTGCGCAAAAAAATGCGGACGATGCGGTCAACGTACGCAAACAACATGATCCTGAAACAAAACCGGAGCAATTTGCAAACGCCCTATCGCGCTTGGCTAAACAGCATGCTAATTCACTCGGTTTAACGATGGGCTATAACTATGCTGACGCACCTACGGATAACGCAACCTACACCCCACGTACCGACGTGGGCTTTGTGATACCCCATAAAGACGTCGCACCGGATGAATCCATTTACCAGGTATGCTCGCCATCGCATTGGACGCTCATTGTCTCTGGGGATAATGATCCCGACAATCTAAGTGATTTGCACGCCAAGTTTATGCCCACTGAAGCCTCACTTGATATCATTCGCTTACCTGATGGTACTTATGACAAACCACTTATTTTTGTAAGACCAGATTGGCATATCGTTTATGCCGGGAATGGCTTATAACATTGGGGACGGGGGTGTGTTTTACAACAAGCTACAGTTTGTTGTAAAACA
>NVSS01000067.1 GCA_002732805.1 Coxiella sp. (in: g-proteobacteria) | reverse complement strand
CACCACAAAAATCGCGGGCATGATAGCAAAGCTGCTCGTCACTAAGGACGTTTTACGTGCCGATTCATCAACCGTATAACTATCACCGATAATAGCAAGGGCAAGACCTAAACCTACCGCCGCACCCAATCCCATGATGAATATACCCAGCACCAATAACCAGTACATATAATGAAAGGCTGATAACACGCAGAAAATAGCGCCGACAGACGCCGTTGTGGCGCCAATAAACACAGCAATTTTTCGTCCAAAACGATTGGCTAATGGCCCATAAGGTAATTCACCAAGCGCATAGCCCAGTAAGTAGATCATCAAAACGCCTTTAGCGCCCATGTTTGATAGATGAAAATAAGCACCTATGGCCGGCATAGCGGGTGAAATGATCACCGCACCCACGCTGGCAAATGACACTAATAAATAGAGAATAAAAAATTGTGGTTTCCGTTCCATGATATCGTCCTAAAAATGTCCTGTTATAACCATTAGCGCCTCACATAAACCAAGTCGGTTACCTCATGCCCCAGTCGAATGCCGCGTTTCTCAAACTTCGTCATTGGACGTGGATCCATTTCGTTAGGTACTTGCTCTAAGGTGCTGATCTTAGATATAACTTCAATCATATGTTCCGTATAATGCATCCAATCTGTTGCTAAATGCAGAATACCACCCGGTTTTAACTTTTGGACTAGATTTTCAATAAATTCAACCTGCACCAAGCGTCGTTTATGATGGCGCTTTTTCGGCCAGGGGTCTGGAAATAAAATAAGAATTCGCTCTAAGCTCGCATCGGGAATAGCTTGGTGCAATACCTCCACAACATCATCACAAATCACACGCACATTATCACTGCCCTGCTCATCAAGATCTGCTATTAACGACGCTACGCCAGGACGATGTACCTCAACACCCAAAAAATTTATGTCAGGATATTGCTTTGCCATCTCGACAAGTGATGCGCCCATCCCGAAACCAATCTCAAGCGTCGTGGGACCCTCTGTAAAAATATCTGTCAGCACAAGCTTGGGATGTAAATCGATTACATAGCGCGCCCATAAGGTCTCCATCGCGCGCTGCTGCCGAGCCGTCACCCGCCCTTCACGACGTACAAAACTGCGTATTTTTCTACTCATGGTATCTCTATTCGCTAACATTTAAACATTGAGCGCATACTATACCGTTAACCGATATCCGTGTATATCCTAACAAAACAGATTTCAAGTCAACACCAACGGACATTTCCAGCTCTATATCTATTTCAAAATTGTAAGTTACGTGTAAATAGTGCGATTTACATTAGAGCCAATACCTATATACGTCAGCAATTGCGATTTAACGGCATATAGCATAAACTTCTTCTACTCAACCAATTGAAAGGAATTTAGTGATGCGTACTCTTGGAAAATTAATCGCTTGGTTTATACTTATTATCCTTATCCTGTATGCGATTAGCGCATTAGTACTCCACTATGCCATCCACCCTAAAACCTACAAAACAGCACTTGAAAAATCTGTTTTTAAAGCCACAGGCCATCAGATGGTTATTAATGGTGCTCTGACATGGTCGGTGTTCCCTCGCCCAATGCTTAAAGTATCCGATGTTTTAATTAAAAATCAGAAAGGTACAAAGCATATCTCACCTTATTTCGCAAAAATAGGTGAGGCCGATATTCAAATTAAGTTACTCCCTCTTCTAAGCGGACACGTTGAACCAGCACTCGTCATTTTAAAAAATGCTGATTTGAATCTTGTTTATCAATCGGCTAAAAATAATCCGCACGCTAGTGTGTCAACAATGAAAACCAGCGCAGGCAGGCCCATGCTAAGCCTCCAAAATGACAGCGAATCACATAAAACGTATCTGAAGCACTTCAATATTCCAGACGTATTGATTAAAAATACCAACATCAATTTAGTGAACCTGAAAGACAACAGCATTACTAATTTCAAGGATATTAACCTCAGCGTGCGTCCTGATGGCAACCATGCCACCCTGAAAGGTAGTTTATCCATCAGTCGAGCGCAGCAGCAAATAACGCTACAACTTAATACAGAGGTCCTGGCAAGCCCTGCAACCAATAGCCTAGCACTTCAAAATGTATCCTTAAAAGGCACGGTTCATAAAAATGGGGTGACGAATACGTTTAGCCTTCAAGGGAATGCAAGCGTTAACTTCAATACCAATATAGCCAACATTCCAAACTACACCCTAACCTGGAATGGACTTCCGATGAGCGGCTCTTTTACAGATCATTGGACAACGTCGGATACGGGATTTATATCAAATTTCAAATCGAATAAAACCATTGCTAATGGCACAATCTCTGAAAAGGGACAATACCAAGCGCCAAAGGAAGGGCCTGCCAACTTGACCTATAGCCTCACGGTTAACCATGTTGACATTCAACCCATTTTGAAAGCAATTCATTACGATAAGTTAATGAGCGGCACACTTAATTTATCAGCTAAACTAAACGCGTCAAAACAAAATCATAGCTGGATTAACCACCTCGATGGCGCAGGCACCTTCTCCATGAGTAATGCCAAGCTTATGCGTATTAACCCCGATAGCTTAATTAATCAGGCGCACAAATACCTACATAAAAACGCAACAAATAATAACACTACGGGCACAACGCTATTTACTATGGCGAAAGGCACATTCAAGCTTCATAATGGCGTATTTTATAATAATGACCTCACGATGCAATCGAAGCGTATAAACGCCACAGGGAGTGGCAATATTAACTTAGTCAATCATACAATACGCTACACACTGTATTTGCAACACTCAGATAAGAAAGGCCTCAACGTACCCGTTATTATTTCAGGGAGCCTGCACAACCCGTCAGTACATATAGATTATAAAAACTTAGGCAAAGAATTAATAATAAACATAATTAATAAAAGATCAATTAAGAATATTTTCGATGGTAAAAAAATCAACCTTAAAGGGATTTTCTAAATCCCTGATTAAGTGGTATCAGCAACACGGCCGTTTTGACTTGCCCTGGCAAAAAAACCAAACGGCTTACCGTGTGTGGATTTCAGAGATCATGTTGCAGCAAACGCAGGTGGCAACGGTCATACCCTATTACCAGCGCTTTATGCAAAGCTTCCCCAACGTTAAGCAACTAGCACAAGCAGATGAAGACCAGGTGCTAAGTCATTGGTCGGGCCTGGGTTATTATGCACGTGCGCGCAATCTACATAAAACGGCTAAGCATATTCACAATGAGAATAAAGGACGCTTTCCAAGAACCGTTGACGCCTTGGAAGCCTTACCCGGCATTGGCGCATCAACGGCAGGCGCCATCCTCTCATTTGCCTATCAATTACCGACCGTCATTTGTGATGGCAACGTCAAACGCGTATTAGCGCGACTCTTTGCGATTGATAAACCCAAGCAAACCACTGAGGCACACAAACTGTTCTGGGACATTGCAACGCAATTAACCCCCAACAAAAATACGCACCTCTACAACCAAGCCATCATGGACCTTGGTGCAACACTGTGTACGCGCAGTAAACCACGCTGCGATGACTGCCCTTTCGAAAACCAATGCCAAGCCCACGCACTCAATCAAGAAACTGCTTTTCCTGTTAGTAAAAAGAAAAAACCAAACCCCACCAAACGCTTGCATATGGTGATTTTACAGAATGAACAAGGCGAGGTGTTACTAGAAAAGCGTCCCACCAAAGGTATTTGGGGCGGCCTATGGTCCTTTCCTGAATGTGAGCTCGACATCGATGTTAAACAGTGGTGTCAAACCGCTTTCGGCGTACGCATACGCGATATATCCGAACTCGACGTGATACACCACAAATTCAGTCATTTTAATCTAGAAATCAACCCGCTATTGATTTCAATTAAACAGGCACGTAGAGAAACGCCTGTTCCAGCACAACAACACTGGCATCACCCATCGCGTGAATTGCCCGGCGGTATTTGCTCACCTGTCATTACGCTACTAGACTTATATGCGGGGTTAGACCACACCTAACTTACGATACAACCCTGGCTCATCGATTTATTTAAGCTATATATCACGTATGATCCGGCGCTACTACGTTTCCCTTTGCGCGTTGCTCAGCAAGATGTACTGTTTCTAGAAACTTAAATAAGTTACAGCTCATCCCAACATTCGAGAATTTAGGGGCTTGAGGCTGACACGAGTTTGAGGCAAGTAAAGGCGTATTGACTTTACTTCTATCAAACGCTTTTGACTCATGAGCAGGACCGGCACCGTCAGCACCACAACGAGAAATTGATGACAGCAATGCATCTAGCTTAGTTTCAGTAGCTTGTGGTGGTGGCTCGTCTGCTAGCAATTGAGCCGTAAGTGTCAGTGTTTGTAGTGTCTGATCAGGGCTCATCCTACTCAAAAACGGTTGCATAAGATTTGCTGTACATATTTCAAATGCAGACTCGAAACCCGGGTTTTCTTTATCAATCGGAATCAGCACAGGAGCGCGCTCATTATTACTGACCTTCACCATAATAGTACTATCATGGAATAACTCTAATTTCTCTACCAAGTCGTTTAAATTAGCGAGGTGTCCGTACTTGGCTAAAAAAGCACGTTCCAGCAGTGGTGCTACCCTGGCGGATAGACCGTCTGAACCCGGGGAAGCGATCTCTGTTTGTGTACTCTTGCGCGACTTACGACTCATATTTTGTTCCCCCACTTATTTAATATGACAGCTTTTCAATAATTGATTATTTTTTACCAAAATATGCGCAATTAGTCAACAATGAAATATATATTAATCATATCCAGGGTCTGTATTAATATGATATGCTCCCTCGCATGACACATACTGTACACTGCCAAAAATTAGATAAAGAAGCGGAAGGCTTAAACAAGCCGCCCTACCCGGGTGAGCTAGGTCAGCGCATCTACGACACCATTTCACAAGAAGCGTGGGCGCTATGGCTTGGCCAGCAAACCATGTTTATCAACGAATACCGATTGAGCCTTATCGACGCCCAAGCACGCGAATTTCTTCAAAATGAAATGAAGAAATTCCTATGGGGTGACGAGCAAGGGTAGGCCCTACCCTTGTCGTGTTATCACGCAGCGCTACAATTGGGTGATAGTGACAGCTGCTACATGCCGTTTTTGAGTCTGAACAGCGTCACCACAGCTACAAAAAACTGACATACTGACTAATACTGTCGTGATAGACACCTGATCTTTATTTTTGGACGTGGGCGTGAGTGGCAACACTTTTCTTTTGCGTTGTTGCAACTGCACTGGTTTAGCGACACAAAGCGTTGAGTCTGGGTGATGGCCCACGTCTTCTTTGCGAGGAGTTGCTAACGCAGCATGTTCTCCCTTTATAAAACTGACGAGCGCATTTGTTTCACGCTCCAGGTTACCAACAAGACGATTTATTTGCTGTGACTCTAAGGCAGCAAATTTAAACCCGCACATACCTTCTAACAATTTCACACGCGCACTACCCAACTTTTCACACTGCTCATTAAATTGTTCAGGATTAATCTCCAGGGTATCGTTGAATTTTACGTTTTCCAGTACTTGATCTACTTTCTCCAAACAAGCTGATAACCGTTTATTATTAGAATGCTCAATTTCACCTGCCTTTACCCTATGTACTGTCGATCCCATCGCGGTAGCAGGTAAATAACTGGATTTTTCAAAATGACACGTGGGTGGAAAATAACCGTGCATTTTATCTCTGTAAGACGCATCTTTCTTAATCGACGGCACATCAAAATGAGCGGCCATCGCTGGCTCTTTTCTGGCGACATAGGCATCATATTCGATGCTTTGGGTATTCGCACTCAACCACACTTGCGCGAGTGCTGATCGAAAATTAGCGTCAGTTGCCATCTCAGCAACATCGAGTGAGAAGCCATTTTTCTCATTAACGCAATTCGTTATCGTATCGAGAATTAATCTTGTAAGCTGATAACAATTTTCATTAGGCTCTAAATGAAAGGTCTCAGTACGGGTATTATATTCCCAGTGAAAAACCGAAGGTAATGCTACGATAAATTTCATTATAAGCATATACCACTCAACATTATTTTCTATATAATTTTCTATGCCCTCCTCTACTGATGCCTGTCGAGGACTCGCCCATAGCTTCCGGCTCGCACCCACCTTTTGTATTGCTTCAGGCGCTGCCTCACCATTACGCTTATCTACCGCTAAGGCGGCAGCCTCATAACCGCCCAAAAAATCATTAATATGAGAAAGGAATACATAATCCCCAAAGCTACTTGGCGCAAATTCTAATCCGCTGCTTCGACTTTTAACTACATCAGGCTGCTTGCGCTCTAATCGTGCAATACGCCCAAGTTTTCGTAAGTTACCGACTGCCAATGGATTAGGTACCGTCATTTCAAGTTCAACTAGACGCGCTCTTAAATCTTCAACAAACTTCCTCATTTGCCCACCCCTGTTTATCAAATTCAGTAACGAGGATGTTACCTTAAGACAAGATTAAGTGTCTTGCGATAAGTCATAAAATAGCCTGGCGCAGATAAGCATATTGTTAAGGAGCCACGTCACAGACATGAACAAAGACAAATTATAGCGCGAGATTGCGCAAAGATGGAAAATTTTGTGTAAAATCAAGCTTGACTAGTACGCAATATAACGGTTTAATCTACCTCTCAAATTAATGGCCGGATAGCTCAGTTGGTAGAGCAGTGGACTGAAAATCCTCGTGTCCCCAGTTCAAATCTGGGTCTGGCCACCACATTCCTACCTTAATCAGCTAGCAGGAGATATCATGGCAGAGTTACACATCGGTTTAGAGGGTATTGCGGTAGCTGAAACGGCTATTTCAGACGTACGCGGTGCCGTTGGACAACTGGTATACCGAGGCCATTGGGTTCAAGATCTAGTTGGAAAGCATTCATACGAGGCAGTTGTCTACTTATTGTGGAATGGCGACCTTCCAAATGAACAAGAAGAAGCCGAATTTACCAAATATTTGGCCGGCATGCGTGAATTATTGCCTTACCAAAAACAATTGATCGAATTATTGCCAAAAGACCTCACGCCAATGGAAGTTATCCGTACGGTCGTCTCATCGATCCACCCGCAAGGCGAACCTTACCCACCTACAGCAGAACAAGCTGCTGATATTTTAGCCAAAGCGCCGGTTATTGTCGCTCATCACTATAATTTTCATGAAGGCAAAGAGTGTGTTGCTCCAGATGCCACGCTTGGTCATGCCGCTAACTATTTATATATGCTGCACCATAAAGTGCCGAATGAAGGCATTACCAAAGCACTAGAGGCTTACCTGATTCTGTCTGCAGATCACGGCACCAACGCATCTACCTTTACGGCGCGCGTTGTTACGGGAACTAATTCGGATATGGTCTCTGCCATCACAGCAGCTATTGGCGCGCTGATTGGCCCACTTCACGGTGGCGCACCCTCACACGTTGACGATATGCTCGATGAAATTGGCACAGAAGATAACATCGACAACTGGATCCGTAACAAACTCGATAACAACGAACGCTTAATGGGCTTTGGTCATCGCGTCTACAAAACGTATGACCCACGTGCGGCAGCATTACGTTCCATGGTCAAACAATTCGCCGCTGAAAACCACCTCTTCAAGCTCAGCCTCCAAGTTGAAAAACGTGCGGTTAAATTACTCGAAGAATACAAACCTGGCCGTGACCTATACCCTAACCTTGAGTTTTGGGCTGCTGGCGTTTTGCGCACCGTTAAACTGCCACGCACATTGTATACGTCTACCTTCTGTATCGCGCGTATCGCTGGCTGGGCAGCAAATATTTTAGAGCAAGCCAATAATAATCGACTTATCCGTCCTTCTTGCATTTACACAGGACCCGAGCCTAAAGGCGAAGCTCCCGGGTTACCTAATCTAGACGATTAATGAAATTCACATTCGGTGCCAGGTACTATTTCTAAATAGTACCCGGTGTCGGTACGAACAATAGCTTCCTAATTCTATAACTGCGGCAATACGTGACACATCGTCAATATTTGCAGCAAGATAATCAATACCCCGATGGCGAATACAACGGCAATGACACCTTTATTCCCGGCAACACGATACAATATTTGACGGTGCTCAGCATCATCGCGGTTACGCCAAGCCCACACCATAGAGGTTGGGAGTAACACCGCTAATACTGCCAAACAAATCGCGGCAAAACCCAATGCAAAAATAAAGCCCTTCGGATACACTAACGCAAAAATAAGTGGTGGAATGAACGTGATCACCGCCGCCAATTCTCTTTTAGCAACGCGAACTTGCTTTAAGTTATCACAAAAATAATCAAATAATCCGAGTCCTACGCCTAAAAATGAAGTCGTCACTGCAATGTTTGAGAACAGATTGATCGCCACTACAATCATGTGACTATGGAACCAGCGGCTAAGCTCTACCGTAAACATGCCCACCGAGCCATTACTATCCGCGATTTGTTTAAAGCTATGCGGGCCGGTTAATGGCAATACGCCCACCGTCACCAACACCCAGAATAAATAAATGATAAGTGGAATGATACTACCAACAATAAAAACAAAGCGTAAGCGTTTGGCATCATGCCCAAGGTATTTTAAAATGCTCGGAATACTGCCGTGAAAACCAAAGGACGTGAACATGATGGGCAGTGCCGCCCAAATGTAAACGGGATGATGTGCTAAGTCCACCAGCATATTACGGTGCACATGCGTTACCATCGCGCTGATCGAAATTACAAGCGCTGCAATCTTTATCGTAAATAGCACGCGATTCACATAATCAACGGCTTTTGTTTTCCAATAAATAATGAGACCAAATACCCCTGTAAAGCAAAAAGCGGTTAACATCGTTGGCACATGTATATGAAAATATGACGCCGCCACCTGTGAAAATAAGGTCGACCCACCTGATATATAGGCTGCCGTTAATGCATAAAACAAGAGGATCATCGCTATGAAAGCCACCCACTTCCCCCACCGACCTAGTGTGTCCTGTGCCATCGTGCCAAAACTGGTGCCCATCGGGAAATGAATATTAACTTCAAGTGTGAGTAGCGCGGTATAGCACATCAATGCCCACAAGCAAATTAACGCGGGTGCTGAGACAAAAAAACCGCTACCTGCCGATACCATTGGCAATGCAAGCATGCCGGCGCCCAAGGCCGTGCCAGCAATCATAAAGGTACAGCCAATCGTTTTATTACGTGACACAATATCTCCTTTATAGGCGCTTTAATAAGCGATTAACGCGGCTTTTATTCACCCCGAAATCAGAATAACCGTATTTAGAACGACTCAGAATCGCTAATGTGCTTTTATCCGCGCCCAACGCGTAGAATTTTACCGTTATGTAGTCTGGAAACCGAAATAAAAAACTACGTTGAACATATGTTTTTTGGTCGGCATCATCATCGTGCACCAACTTAAAGCGTGGCTCCGACTGAATTGCCAATTGCCACTTTTTCTTCAGCGTATCCACAGGAATTGAATAAGTATTAGATATCTTATTGGGTTTAATATTACATCTATTAGGTGGGCACGCCAGGTAATAATTTGGCGAAGAAGGTCGAATTAATTGGTTGAAATTTATATCAATAATCACGTAAAATGGCTCCCACCAAAATAAACTAATACACATAATAACAAGACATGGGTAACATTATCCATGTAAGTACCCTCCCCTTGTCGTGCCAGCACTGTAGCATCTCATCTCATTCAGAGCAATTTTTGAAAAAAATGAGGTGGATCAAACAGGCTATGATAAAGACGATACAGTTACTTTAAGCTGTGTGTCACTGAAAGGACGGTATGTATGTTTGACGACGCAAGACGCACTTTAACATCCACTTTGCCCTAGTAGCCAACTTGGGGCAACGAGCGTCTCCAGTTACTGTAGGAAAGGATGCATCATCACATGCGCGACCATCTACCCCTGATACGATGGCATCAAGCAATCCCCCGTTCGTCTGTACTGCACCCTTTCCCATTAGTAACTCCGTCTCTTTTTCAGATCATAAACTAAAGTATAAATAACTCGAATTAAGAAAACCTTAAATACGGCCCTGTAGTTACAACAACATTTGTTACAGATTAAGTATTATCCGGTCTATTTTTAAAATCATGGCGTTAGCCAAATATGCTATAATTGACGTTATGGATCAAAAGGAGTGAAACCATGCGTATTTCTTACTTACTTGGGCTATTAGTTGCCGGCACACTATCAGCACAGGCACAAGTACTCCAGACCTATAATAACTGCCAAAACGAAGATGCCTACTACACCATTAATAATGTCCAGACAGATTGTGGCTATAGCTTTGGCTTAATTCGACAGTGCCCACGCCAAATGTCAGCGGTCACTTTTTTAAATAACACCGGGCGCGCTATCAACATTAGCTTTCAACCAAAGCACGGGCGCATGATGGAATACATCAATAATGAAGGGATGTCACCACGTATTATCACCGGAAGATCGAGACCCATGCGACTCCCTAATAACGAAGCCGTCACCGTGAGCTTTTCACATAATTACACGTTTAGTCGCACTTACAACAGTCTATTTCGAATGACCTGTAGGGCTCGATAGTATTCGGTGCCAGGTACCATTTGCATGCTAGCATGCAAATGGTACC
>NVSS01000066.1 GCA_002732805.1 Coxiella sp. (in: g-proteobacteria) | reverse complement strand
CTTTGGCGGTGGTGCTGATGGCGGCTGGTAGCTGCTATGATTTGAGACTATTGGAACCTAACAATTAAGGAATGATTGATGACCGATGTACCATCACAAGACTATTATACCCCGGAACAACAAACGCTAGTTGATGTTTGGGAAGAGCATACACGTTGTGAATTCGAGCAAAAAAGCGCAGATAATACAATGGCGACGATGATTGAGAAAGACGCTTATGTTAATAATATTGCGACGATGACAGGCGGTGTTGGCTCGGCGAATGTTCACTATTTTTATTCACACTATTTTATTCCACAATTGCCTGACGATACGGAAACGGAATTACTGTCACGTACGGTGGGGAACACGCAGATTGTTGATGAATTAATTTTTAAATTTACGCACACAATAGAAATGAATTGGATGCTACCTAATATAGCGCCCACTGGCAAACGTGTTGAAGTTGCGTTGGTTGCTATTATTCGCTTTAAAGACGGTAAAGTGGCGCACGAACATATTTATTGGGATCAAGCATCCGTGCTGGTTCAGGTGGGCTTGCTTGATCAGTCGACGTTACCTGTTGTAGGGATTGAAGGTGCTCAAAAGGCAGCTGATGTTCATGCACACGCTTCAAATGTACTCATTAAGAAATAGTATCATTCGTTTATTCGGCTGTTCACGGTTACGTAAAAACTGGCCGTGAATCTACTACTATAATAGGCTATTTTTAGATGCCTATATCGGCCCTATCTGACGCCATCATGCATTGGGTTTGATTCAACGTGCAAAAAGTCGCGTTAAATAGCTCACAATGCACCTGAATTTTTCGCAAATTTTATCGGAACCTCGCCTGTTTCGCTTCACGGGTACGTTCGTTAAATTGTTTGTTGTGCCCTTAGCTGCGAAACTGCTGATCGCCTAAATGAGCGAATTATTTCAGCTATAATGTACGGTGAGTAGTGAATTTTGTACAATTTATGGCATTTAATTCTTGGCCAAGCTATAAAAGTAGACTATTATAGCATCAAATTTGCAGGCGGGCTTGACATGGCCATAGTAATTAACCGGGGGGTATGTATATGAAAACTATAGAACAAATAACAAAGATAATGAGAAGGAAGAAGTTAAAAGAAATAAAAGGTATAAGCACCGTTGTCTATGCGGAAAAACATTTTTTCGAGGGCTTACCTAACAAGGCTCCTATCTCCTATCAAAATATATACGCCCAGCTGGAATCTAAGTACAAAATGGATCCGACCAACCCATTCACCCTATTTCATCTGGTCTTAGCATCCGCCGCTTTCGGTCCCAACTATGAGGTGGCATTAGATTCATATAAATGTGTATTGGTGGCGATTTGTCAACAGGCCGATGACAGTAATTCATTTATTGAAGCTCTTGAATTACTATCTTCAAAATCAGCTGGCGGTCTCAAGGAAGTGTGGGCGTTACCTGTTCGTCAAGATGTAGCGCATAGTGACATGAAAAAAAAGCGCCAGAAAAATACTAATGGTCCGAGAATTTCAACTAAACGCCGTAAGGTTGTAACCTCTTCATCAATGGCTACTTCTTCTGAATCGCCGTATAAACCGCCAATGACGCTAGAGATGAGTGCTCCAGTAGCCACACTACCTGCCAAGAAGGCTTCTAATTTTAGTTGTGATACGGCACCACAAGAGTGGTTTTATTTGTTACGTAACTTGATCAAAGATAATCAAACGTTGCCCCCTCATCGTATTTTGCGTAACTTCCTTTGTACGGTAATGGCGCATTGTTGGAATGGGGAAAAGAATGAGATGCGTGTTTGCGGCGAAGTTATCCCCTATTGGATCAGTAAAGAAGAGGCGTTAAATTTTAAGGATTTTTTGGATCAAAGCGGACGTAATTTTGCCTGGCTTGATGACTCCATGATGCATGTTGTTGCTGCAGCCCTTGGAATGACGCTAGACATATATATACCAGGGGATGAGGGAAGTGGCTATGGTTACATTAAAAATAAAAATTATAACGCAGACAGCATGGCTCGTAGAGTAAATGCAAAAATGATATTGCGACTTTTTCACGCTAATAGGAATCACTGGGAGCCATTATTCATTGACGGTGAAAAAGGATATGGAGAGAAAACGGTGGCCGATGGAAATTGTGGGTTAGAGTCCCTTGCCAAATTGATAGCGTTTTTTACTGACCTGTTTCCTCAAAGTCATTTGTCATTAAGTGAGTTGGAATATGCTATATGGAATGGTGATATTGAGGCAATTGAACGCAGCCTTCCGGCATGGTTGCAGACCAAAAATAAGGAAGACAGATACTTTAGCACGGGGTTATCTCCTGTCGCACTTGCTTTACTTCTAGGCCTCAAGGAAGAATTTAAAGGCCATGAAATTCTTACTGCCTTGCTGACATGTGTCGTTGATCCAGCGAATCCATCCACTATAGGCCTAAGTCCAGATGATTTATTATGCAATGAGCGCATATACAGTCAATATCACTTGTCAGGTAAGCCGCTCTATTGCGCTGATACAGCTATAGACCAGTTCGGGTACTTAACAACACTACGTAACTATATACTACGTGACAATGAGGACAAGACGAGAGGGCGAGATGATGGGGCCTTAGTAGTAGCTAACCATTACCTAGACGAAGCGGTAAATCATTATGATAATGAGCAAACGAGGCTTAGAATGAGCATTAGTTCAGGAACGGCTCATCAATATAAACAGGTTGATGTTGTTGGTTTATTTAGACATACGAGATCTGTGGATATGCAAACTGAAACCACTGATAGACTATCTGACGTAGCAAGCTCCTCTTCAAAGTGATATTTTACGTACCAAACAGCTTAAACGTACATATAAATCAACATAGTTGATAAATGTGGCGCTGAATATGAGGAAATGTCGTCATTATACCTGTTTTTGGCCCAAACCACCTTGACTAAAACATGATCAGTCGGCATAATGCGCTCAAATTACAATCAATTGGGGGGACGCATGAAACGCAATACACTATATATTATCGGAATTATGTTAAGCACACTACTCAGCTTTCAAAGCAGTTTTGCGCTAAATCCAGCACAGATTGACCATGTCTATTATTTTGGTGATAGCTTGTCGGATACAGGGTATTTAAATCACTCTAGTAACTACGTTCCAGAAGGGCAGCAACCTGTTTATACAACGCCTTTAGGCCATCCAGCCGTATTTTATGTGGGTCAAGCGTTTAATCATCCTACGCTCCCGAATAACCTTAATCCACCCTCTGGTAATGAGTGGGTAATAGGCGCTTTAGGTGGTGATGACTATGCTGCCGGTGGCGCTGTAACGGATAGTATTGGGTTAGGCAAACCGCCATTCTATAGTCCACCTTCATTACATCAGCAAGTATTTAATTTCTTGTCAACGCATCAGCCAAGACTGCACCCAAATAATTTATATGTTATCTGGATTGGCGCTAATGATATTTTTAAGGCGATAAGAAGCACGCCATCATCAGAGCCCCTTCGTTTAAACGCGGCTATTAATAAAGCGATTACGGCGGCAACAACGACAATTCAAGCGGAAGTGACTGCGTTATACAAGCGCGGTGCTCGGCATATTGTTGTTATCAATCTTCCTCCCATGGGCGATACGCCGTCTATGAGTAAGTCAACTTCGCTTAAATTATTGGGGAATATGAAAAGTAAAAAGTTTAATACCCAGCTCCTTGTTAAAATGTTATCACTTAAAAAGAGCATTGGTTATTCGCCTGACATATTTAATGTAAACGCGCTGTTTAAAAAAATAATTGATACGGTCAATACGGCAGGGGAATATCAAGAGCCAAATACAGCGCTCATCTTAAAAAATGGTACAGACCCAGCCTGTCTTGATAGCAGAACAAATCCAGCGATCATGTCAATTGACTGCAACCATTGGGTTTCTACAGACCAGCAAGCGCTAGATGTATTTGCTGATAATGTGCACCCGTCGGATACGACACATCAAATATTAGCAATACACTTAGAGCAATTTATCAAGACTATTAAGTAGGTCTAGGTATTCGTTCAGGCAATTCGTTTGTGTTGCCTATTTTTTAAGTAGTAAAGATTATGTATCGCCGCGTTATCGCGGCGATTTTATTTATACGGGATAACCGGCTTAATAATGTAGTCATTATTAAGCTTACGCACACTATTGAAATACCATGATGCTATTCGGCATAGTACCTACAGGCAAGCGGCTGTTAGTAACGCGCATTCCTAAATTACATTAATTAATGATGAATCATGCTCCAAAATTCAGGTTATTATTAATCATGAAGCAGTGGCGATGAGATTAGTGCCAGGCACCAATATCACGGTTATTCACCCTCTTTTTCGCAACTATTCCGAGAGGACTAGGTGTCAGTTCCGGCGATTCTTTTGTTTTTCTCCTTTTTTCAAGCAGTTAAAATTACATATCGCCGTGTCGTGCGCGGCGATTCTGTATGGCTAACTAGCGTTATTGGTATATTATGATTGACGGATGCAATGCTCAGTAGGTGAGTATAACGTTATGCCTGATTGGGGAATAGCGTTGGTATTTGTGTAAATGAGCAATAGGGGTGGCGCCGTAAAATGAAAAAATATCTCGCGTTATTATTTGGGTTTATTTCTAATATTGCGATAGCGGTTACATAGCCAGATACATTGATTCATGTCAATCCTAGCGATCCTAAAAAGTATCACTTGGATCTCATCCTTTCCGAGATATTGACGGTAATTGGAATTATCTTTGGCATATTATGCATATCATCGATATTAGCATCTATTGTTATTAATAAAGGGCGTAAGAAAAAATATTCAAACTCCGAGTATTCGCTAAAAGTAATGCGCTATTATAAGCTGCCATTAATTTTTTTAGTCCTAAGTGGTCTAGCAATAATGATCGTATATTTTATCAGCCCACCGGTTCTTTTCGATTAAATTACTGTCGCCACAAATCTTTATTAAATACACGAGTTATGTGTGCATCAATAGCGGTGTATAGTGATGTTATTTCTTAGGAGGTTTTATGGAAGAAGATTTGGCGCTATTTGAGAATCATGAAATTAGACGTGCTTATGATGAAGAATCAGAGACGTGGTATTTTTCGGTGGTGGATATTGTGCAGGCTCTGACACAGAAATCTGATTATCAAACTGCCAGGAAATATTGGAATAAGCTTAAGCAACGACTTAAGGAGGAAGGCAGTCAGACGGTGACAAATTGTCACCAACTCAAAATGAAAGCATCTGATGGTAAGAAATACTTAACAGACGTTGCTACGTCTGAGACACTGCTTAGGTTAGTGCAATCCGTACCCAGTCCAAAGGCGGAGCCTATTAAGCTTTGGCTAGCCAAAGTGGGTTATGAGCGTATACAAGAGATGGCGGATCCTTCAAGATCTATGAATCGTGCCCGTGAAACATGGAAAAAATACGGCCGCAGTGAAAAATGGATC
This sequence comes from Coxiella sp. (in: g-proteobacteria), assembly GCA_002732805.1. Taxonomy (GTDB): domain Bacteria; phylum Pseudomonadota; class Gammaproteobacteria; order Coxiellales; family Coxiellaceae. The sequence goes on along the minus strand of NVSS01000066.1, from coordinate 5,229 downwards.
CAGCAACGCATGATGGGCCAAGAAACGCGAAATAAGCTGACTAATTATTGGAGTGACCATGAAGTTGAAAAAGGTAAAGAATTTGCGGTTCTTACAAATATTATTCATGAGGAATGGGCTGAACTTAGTATTAAAGATCACAAAAAATTAAAAAGTCTTAAAACGCAAAACTTACGTGATCACATGAGTGAGGCAGAGCTCATTTTCACGGCATTAGCTGAATTGTCTACGCGTCAGATTGCTGACAGTGTTGATGCAACAGGTATGGATGAAAATAGCGTCGCGAGTAAACAAGGTGGTGGCGTTGCCAAGAAAGCAAGGTTGGATTTGGAAGATAAAACCAAGAAGAGGGTGGTGACGGGTAAAAATTATTTACCGGAGGTATTAGTCGAAGACGATTCGTGAAAAACACCGCCCTGAACGAGCTAAGTGTCATTCTTGGTTGGTGGTTGGTGTCACTCTCTGACATTCTCACCACTTTTCCCGATTTTTCAATTAATTAAATTTCGATTTAGGGCGTACTCAACAAGGACATATGCGGATCTTCACCATAAAAAATCATCCAGGGGGTGGCTATTTTTATGTAGTGGGACGGCAATACCCCCGAAAAATAAAGGTACTTAGACGTAAAATTACTCCTTCCTTAACCCCCTCCCTCACTTCAAATTTAGGGAGCCTCAGCTTGCTAAGGCATGTCTGGGGGTTATGCATTGTTAAGTAAAAAGTTATATTTAAAGTCAGGGTAATATGCTGACAAATGACGGTCTTGATATTATTCTTTTAAAGTGCCCCTTTAGATTTGGGTACTCATTGCTAATTGTCACCCCGTACATTTCTAAGGCGAGTAATTGTGTTGTAATTGCAACGTCTGCCATCGAGAAGCTATCCCCAGAAAAAAACTTTTTCCCCGATAGACTTTCATTAAGAAATTTCAACAAAGGGGGTAGCTCATTCTTTATCGCATTATTAATTAAGGTAGTATCAGGCTCGACACCGAGGATTTTAGGTTTAACAACGCCTTCTAAAAATATTTGTTTATAGCAAACATCGGTTAACGTCGTATCAGAATAATGTTCAAACCAAAGCGACTCTGCGTAGGCTTCAGGTGCTTTAGGATAAAGGCTATTGCCGGTTGTAAACTTGCTTTCTAGGTATCTCGCAATGACTGCAGAGTCTGAAAGGCTGTAATCCCCAACTTGGATGGCAGGAATTTTTCCGAGAGGACTGCTTCGCTCAAATTCTTCTGGTACAGCTTGTCCTGTGGCATTCAGCAGGATTGTAGGCAGTATTTCGTGTTGTTTGTAGGGGATATCCTTTTCAGCTAAAGCCACCATGACTTTTCTGACATAGGGTGAAATAGAGGTGCCCCATAAAATAGTGTCTTTATTTTCAATGTGGTTGTTCATAGTTCAGTCTCCAAATGCTATCTACTCATAGATAGTTTGTGTGGTTAAAAAAAATCACGCCCTACTTAGACGCGCTATAATGGCCTCCTTGACCTGAGCCAGCCTTAAATCATCTTGATACAGGCGGGCCAATAACAATGCGCCTTCTAAACTTGAAAGTATCATTGTTATTTCCAATGTTACATCTATATTCAGGTGGTACTCCTTGCTCTCCACCCCTTGGTTTAATAACCTTCTCAACCAATCCTCAATTCTTCTAAAAAATTCTCGCACCTCATGTTGTATGCTTTCAGGTAGTGTTAAAACATCTGATGCCAGCATACCTCCCAGACACATCCTACTGTCATACGCATATGTAGCGGCAAAAATGGCATCAAAGAATGCGGTTAATTTTTGACAGCATGTTTTTGTCTTATCATTAATAAGGTCTTCTAAGTTGATGCTCAAACTTGAAATATGGTTTTTTACCACTGCTTTAGCGAGGTCTGCTTTAGTAGGGAAGTGATAATGAATGCTAGACGTTTTAATGCCAATCTGAGTAGCAATATCACGATAGCTAAAAGCATTGTAGCCTTGAGTTTGAATCAAACCCTCAGCCACCTTTAAAATTTTTTCGTATGCATTAACTTTAGTCATGATGGGGAGTATGCCTACCTATTGATAGGTAGTCAATATAAATCAGAGTTTATTAGTGCCATGGGGGTGTCACACTCGGACAAATGCCTTACATCCCTCAATTTTTCAATTAGTTAATTTGCGATTTAGTACGTATTCAACACGGATATTTAGCGCTCTGCTGCGATAAATTGCTTGGACGTAAAGGTGCCAGGCACGCTGATCATGTTTCCAGATCTTATAATTCAGTAAGCACGAATCCTCACCATGAAACAACCACCCAATGGGTAGTTGTATTTATTGATATCGATTTCAAATTTGCAGTTGTTATTTTGCTGGTATAGCTTAATTCTACCGCTATTTAGCCATAGCGCGTATTATTGCCATCAGGTTGAAGTTACCTACCTTTTAAATTTTGGATGTGAGGAAATATGAAGACGAAAGAAATAACAAAACAATTTGAGCACATGTCTCCCGCTGGTGCTGAAGTGCGTCTTTTAATGAATAATGAATATGGAGGTATGGCGCAGTGTACGCTTCTTAAAAATATAATATCAAAACCAGTGCGACATAAGACTGTTAGTGAATTTTGGTATGTTTTATCAGGGAGCGGGCAAATTTGGCGAAAAAATAACTCATCAGAAGAGGTCACTGAGTTAACTACTGGCGTGAGCATTGATATTCCGTTAGGCACAGATTTTCAATATCGTAGTGGTGCAGAAAATTTAGTGTTTATTTGTGTGACGATGCCGCCATGGTCTGGTGCTGATGAAGCTGAGTTTGTCAAACAAGGAACATGGGCTCCAACTGTAGAGTAAGCGAGTAAATGTCACTCTCAGACATTCTCACCAATTTTTCAATTAGTTAATTTTCGATTTAGGGCGTACTCAGCAAGGACATGTTACTGGTGTTAAGGGTGAGCGTTTGTTGGGGAATCGAAAAGTCCAGTTACCTTGTTGTATATATTTAAGCTAACCGGGTTCTATTTTTATATCAGCCCCTATTTAGGCCCAACGAGATGTAAGTTTATTTTGCCAGGTTACTCTAATTCAAAGTAGTCCAATTCAGTGGGGGCACGATCTTAATTGCATTGTGCAAAAGTCCCCGTTTGACTTTTTATTAAATCGATCGTGATATGGCTATACAACATGGAAACAATCTAGTCAATGCCCTCGCTACAATGAAGGAAAGCGCAGCTAAATCACCTTAAGCCACGTGAACCATGCGGACGTGGGAGAGCGGTGGCTGTATTATTGCCAAACATCGCTATATTTTAGGCGGAAATATAACTCAAGCTATATATTTTGATACGTGCTATGGTCCTATTAGGTCTTGGAACATAAGTTTATTGTATTTAGTTACTTGTTTCTAGCTGATAGCAGTGTTTTCGAATTAACTTTTTGTTAAATGATCATATCTGCACTATTATTTTTTTGTTGGTTTGAGCGCTACTTTCTATCATTCCATCAAAAAAATAAATTAAAAATTTCATATTTACATACAGGAAATAAAGAAAATGGCCAAAGAAAAATCCCCAAAAAAAAGTGACAAGAAGAAGGCGGTATTGACGCATAAAGAAAAAAAGCTCGCCAAGCGACTTAAAAAGGAAAATGCTTCTACTGGGATATTGACAACTAAAGACAAGAAATAATGAATGCAAACGAGTAGGTGTCACTCTCGGACGTTTTCACTACTTTTTCCAATTTTTCAGTTAGTTAATTTTCGATTTAGTACGTACTCAACAAGAACATACGCGGATCTTCACCATAAAAAAACCACCCGTTGGGTGGTTATTTTATAAAGTGGTGGAGGCGGCGGGAATCGAACCCGCGTCCGCTGATCCTCCGCCTTAGGATCTACATGCTTAGCCTCGCCTTTAAAGTTAACTAGGCGCCACCCGACGGGCAGGGTAAAGCGACTAGCGAGTCCTACTATTTAACTGCTGGATGATGGACCATGGCCAACAGCGATCTTGTTAAGTATGACGATTCCTCAACTACACAAGCAATTGTATCGGAATCGGGTGCGGTCGGTTATTAAGCGACCAGAGTGCTAATTATGCGGCTAGAGCCAAAGCTCCGTTTGCATCGTTAGCAGCTGCTACACCTTTATAGCTATCATTTGCAACTATAAGTTTATAACAAGGGATTTACGAGCACTGTTATCTACTCGACATGCACCTCAGGTTTTGTAACCCGCGTCGAAGCCAGGTCGCCCCCTTTAGCGAGTCTGTATTATATACATATTGACCAATTTAGCAATAATTGCGTCTGCTCTTGATTTAGAGCACGATGAGGTTTCTCTATGTTGATATCCTACTTAAAATTCTAAGGAGGGAGTGCATGTTTGAGGAAGCGTTTGATCTAGTGGCTGCTAACGTGAGAATTGTACAAATTGAGGGCATGCCGAGCAAAGAACTTGCAGATCTACTTTTAGAACGTGCTGGGCACTTCGAAGCACATCAGCAATACAAGGAATCATTTAGAGACTATATTTCCGTGATGGGTATTTGCGAGACGTTGAATTTGCAGGTATTGGGTGATATGGCTAAGACATCATTTAATCGGATACGTGATTCGTTGCAGGTAATGGGTGTGTTAGTGAGTGTAAAAAGGTTATTAGCGGGAGATAACTTTGAGTCGGGCCAACTAACCTCGTTGTTCTTTAGCTTGGACAGTTGGTTATGTACCAAAAACCTTTGGCCGCATGTAAACGATGATTTGAAATCCTGTCTTTCAGATGTGGCGTCTGCATCCCTAGAGCATCAGTCCCCTCGTGCAGCCTTACGGCAGCGATCATCGAGACACCGGATGCGTTTGGTGGTTCCTGGTTGTTTTAGGCATTTAAGCAGTGCGAGCGCAATGGATAGTGTGCTTAAGACGCCTCTCATCCCTCGGCCCTAGCCCTTCTTAAGCATCCGATTACGTTCACGGCCCCAATCACGCTTTTTACTCGCTTCACGCTTATCTTGTTTTTGCTTACCTTTGGCAAGCCCGATCGTGATTTTGGCATACTGGCGCTTCCAGTGGAGGTTGAGTGGCACAACGGTGTAGCCTTCACGATCTTTGCTACGAAAGAGTGTGGCCAGTTCTTTGCTGTGCAGCAGCAGCTTGCGCGTGCGCACCGGATCCACTTTTAGATGACTCGCAGCAGCATGTATCGTGGGTGAAAAATGAGCACCAATCAGCCAGGCTGCACCATCTTTGAG
>NVSS01000065.1 GCA_002732805.1 Coxiella sp. (in: g-proteobacteria) | reverse complement strand
AAAAAGCACACTCTTCATAAAAACTGCAGCGTTTGCCACTACAGCCGGTAGCATCGGTACTGATGTGCTGCCATGTTTTATCGGGCACAAAGCTTTTGAGTGTATCGCGATCGCCATACCATTTGTTACTTTCGAGTAATTGTTGTAATTCTTCAATTTTAGGGTCGTTGTCGAGAAAATCTTGCTGGCCATCTTGCTCAAAGAGGCGCGCATGGCACACATAACGTCGCCGGCCTTTGGCAAGTGCATATTTAAAGTCTATATCGCTGAGTTTTTCGAGAAGCGGCAAATCTTTGCTTATTAATTGTTCTTGAAGCGCAATGGTGGCCGTGCTGATAATAATATGCTGTTTGGGTTTCAGTGCGGCGAGTGCGGCCAAACAGTAACTGAGTGTTTTACCCGTTCCAGTCGGTGCCTCAACACACAGTATCTTCTTTGAATTGAGTGAATCATACACAGATGTGATCATTTCACGCTGTGATGAACGGTCCTGTAACCCGTGACGCTTTAATTTTTTAGCTAATTTTTCGATATCCATGGGCGCTATCATAGCTTACTTTTGATACGAGTGGTATACGGGATCTGACTTGATAAAGTACAATAATGCGCTTCCTTGGTGTGGTCGTACACTGTACAATGCTCGCGTAGTTTGGGCGAGAAGGTAGGATCATGCAATTTCAACAGGTTGATCCCATGAATCCTGCCAGTGATGCACTCGATGATATCACGCCATTTATTACGTAGTTTATACGATTGACATAAGCGTCAGGATTAAATTAAATGAAACGATTTAGAGGGGCGAAGAAAGATGAAAAATAAACAGCTTATTTTAGAAAACTGTTGTTTGATTGACGCAAATAACGCAGAGCCATCAGCACCGTGCTCTGTGATTATCAAAGATGATGTCATTGATGCGATCACCAATGAGCGCTGTACGGACGAACATGCCCAACGTATCGATTGTTCGCAGCAGTTTGTATTACCCGGGTTGATTGATAATCATGTGCACTTGTTAGCAGCACAATTTGATTTAATGGATGCGGACCTTCCTGAAGATTATATTGCGATCCAAGCAAAGACATATATGGAACGCTTTTTGCAACGTGGTTTTACCACCGTGCGTGATGCGGGCGGTGCTGGTTTTGGTTTGAAGTTAGCGATGGAGCGCGGATTAATTAACGGTCCACGCTTATTTTTATCGTGTAAGGCGCTTAGTCAAACCGGTGGCCATGGTGATTATCATACACGAAATACGCCGTTTGACCCTCAGTTTTGTCGTTGTGGTGGTTCGAACATGTCAGTGATTGCGGATGGTGTGGCGGCGGTGCGTAAGATGGCGCGCGAACAGCTTCGCAAAGGGGCGAATCAAATTAAAATCATGGCCTCCGGCGGTGTTTCATCGCCCACGGATCGTGTGCAAGACGTTCAATTTTCGGGTGAAGAAATACGTGCGATTGTCGAAGAAGCGCAGCATGTGGATACCTATGTGATGGCACATGCTTATGCACCAGCAGCGATTGAACATTGCGTGCGAAATGGCGTGCGTACGATTGAACACGGAAATTTACTCGATGCACAAGCAGCCGCATTGATGCGTGAGCACGGTGCTTATTTAGTCCCCACCGTAGTGGCCTATCATGCGATTGCATCCATTGGAGCCGAAGAAGGTTTTCCGGCGGACAGTATCGCCAAAGTAGGTGAGGTATTAGAGGTTGCTGTGCAAGCGATAGAGATTGCGCGGGAGGCAGGTGTTAAGGTTGGTTTTGGGACCGATTTGCTGGGACCTAGAGCCCATGAATTGCAAGGTGATGAATTTACGATCCGAGGCGCCGGTGCAGAAACAGCGCATCAAATTATCAGTTCTGCAACGGCAGTAAACGCAGAGATTTTACAGCAAGAAGGAACGCTAGGTATCCTCCAAGAAAAGGCGTTCGCTGATTTGATCGTTGTTGATGGGAATCCACTTGAGGACCTGTCCTTGCTGGCGGGGCAGGGCGAGCATTTAGTGCTCATCATGAAAGCTGGAAAAATATACAAAAACACATTAAGTTTTCCCCAGAATCTGTGAATGAAGCTGTGGATATATTCGGGAGTAAGCTGGTAACTCAATGATAATTAAGGTGTTAGTGTGGTTTGTAGAATTTGATAACAATAAGACGAAAATGGCTGGAAATTGGGTAGAAAATAATCGATGAAAAGTAGGTGGATTGGTGTTATCGGCAACATTAGCAGCCGCCTATTTAGATAAAAATGGGTTAGTAGGCAGCACGTTGTTGCAGTTAATAATGGGAATTGGCATATTGCTGGCTGTATATGCGGCAGGGTCGGATGAGGTCAATGCAGCGCGCTTAAGGCCCTAACAACGGCAGTAGTCACGAAATCAGATGAAAGCAGCACGATTTGGATTAATGGCGATGTTGGCTTGGTGTCTGGTATCAGCAGGTGCTGATGTTTATGTTGGCAGGATTGTCGCAACGATTGATCCAACGTTGTTGTGTTTCGGTATTTTTATGTGTGCCGTTGTCTTCTTTGCACTATGGAACTTCAAAAATAGACGCTCTCTTTACGCTAAAGTGCGTACGCATTTAACAACGTTGGTGATGATCAATATCACGACGTTTATTGCCTGGTACTTTACGATCTATCCACTAAAATATATCGAGCCATCCATTGTGGTTGCGGTTATTTTGGCAACGTTACCAATCGCAACGCTGCTCAGTGGTGTATGGATTGGTTCGGATAAGGCCGTAGCCACCCGGCGAAATATGGCTGTTTGTGTCTTGTTGTTTTTGGGAATTGGCTTTTTAGCGATGATTGTATTCACCCATCGATCAGCGATGCAGCACGCTGCATTTTGGCCAACGGTGCTTTCTTTTGTAGCCTGTATTGTGTCAGGTGTTGCCTTAGGCGTTAATAATATTCACACCAAGCAATTAAGTCGCAGTGGGTTTACGCCGATTGATATTCTAACGACACGCTTTATTTTTACGGTATTGCTGACGGGTTTGATCGCTCGGCACCAAATACCAACCGTCATTCATCATTATGTGTGGTTGTATATTGTGATCGCCGGGCTCACGATGGTCATTATTCCGCAAACCATTTTCCAATACGCATTACGTGCAATTGAGCCGCTCACTACGTCCGTTATTGGCTCATTGAAAGCAGTTGTGGTATTTGGCCTTGAGTTTTTCAATCAGGAGCTGGTGTTAACAGCGTGGACCATCATCGGCGTGGTGTATTTAACCGGTGTGGCGCTCAGCGGTACGGTATTGCAAAATCGTAAAAAAGTAGCGTCACCCCAAGCAGAGGAATCATCGAGCAAAGTGTAAACGTTAAGAGGCAAACTTAAAATTTAGTTATCCAACCACTCGATGTTATCGCTCACTTCCCCCTCTTCTATTTCACCAACTTTGAAGCGTAGTGCCTCTGTTGCAATACATTTAAATTTACGCTTCCAAATAGTCCACTCATCCTCTCGCATTAACCCTTTTATATGCAGTCCTGAAGGCTCTACCGAAGCAGATAAAAACTTGTCATCATTATGCGTACTAAACCAATAGGGGATGCCGTCATCAACCCCCTTAACCCCTTGTGTTTTAGGGTATGTTTTGTTGATCACTTTGTCCCATATGTCATCAGACATGTCATAGCGAATATTCAGATTCATTTCAACAGGCATTAAATTGACTTGTTCATCGTGAGCCATATAATTTCCTTCTCCTGCAATTTTAATTTTATATTTTAATGGTTTTTATGAGAGCCAATATTCGCTAAATTCTCCTATCAAAACTGTAATATTTTAACAATTTTAAGTGGTTAAGTTTATGCAAAGTATCTTATAGTGAGCCAACTAACAATTGTCAGTATCTTCGCAATTCATCAGGACGCAAGCCCCTCTTGATTTTACTACTAAACTAATTGTTTGATGCGTCTCGCCATTGTCAGTAGATATTTTTACTTTTGTATCTATATCATCAAATGATAAAATTTCAGGAATTAGTTCCCTGATCGTTTTGCCTCGTGTAACCCACTCTGGTTTTTGCTCATCTGTACTGTTTTTTATGGTATTTACTTTTCTAATGAACGTTGATTTAGTCCAGTCAATCACATGGTGGTTGAGGTCAAAAAACAGATCCGTCAAAAGACTATGATTGTTACCGACCACATCCATGCCTCTATCATCATAAGGCCAAATAATGATTTGCTGTGCAAAGTCAAAAATATATATTTCAGCATCTATGCTAGGCTGTATCACGCCCAAATCACGCGAAAGGCTGCACCATAACAAGCTATCAATTAAATTTACGTGGGCTTTAAAAGCGACAAAATGATGTTTTGGGCATTGCCCCTCCTTAGTCATCTCATCTAGCTCTAATTTAGATAAAGATTCAATAAGATCATTATTTAATTCAAACCAATACTCTCTATCTTTTGGAAGTACAATGCCGGCATCTCTTAAAGATCTAAAAAGCGTTAGCCATTTAGAAAAATCATTATCCCAAAATTTTATACATACTGTAAAAGTGCTATCTTCATTAAAAATTCTATCTACTATCTCCATTGCATTTACAATGCGCAGTTAAAAATTGACGAATAGTGCCACGACCTTCAGAAAGTGAAAATCGAAGTCCCTTATCATAAGAATGAAAAAGTGGCTTATCGAAAGCCTTTCCCATAAATACAGTTTTAATTTTGTCTTTTATCGTCATCTCATCTCCAAAAAATAATACTCAAGTTTTAGGGGGAAGTGACATTTCGCATCATTATTACTGTATTAAATATTTCATATGCGCCAATATAAAATAACGGATAAAATAATTTTTTTAAAGCTTGTCAACCAATGTAAGTAACTCATCAGGTGAATATACAGAGAGATTGGATGCTGCAAAGCCTTTGTGATCACGTGTAACAATTGCCTTAACACCAATCATTTTTCCAGACTCATGTATCACCGTATCTTCATAATCTTTAAATTTCAACCCAAGTGCTGATTCAAGAACGCCATGTGTCACTGGGGCAATATCAAAAATCTGTAACAGTTTAGCGACTTCTTTTTTAGCTTGTTGAGAAGATAGCGATTTTGATAATAAATAATCGATTGTTGTAATTGTATTAGCACAAAGGTAACCGGTTAATTTACCCATCAACACTTTCGCAAATAGCTGTGCAGCGGTATGCACAAATGGTTCTCTTGCTAATAGGACATCTAGAACAATGTTAGTATCAAAGAGTATCTTCACAGATATTTATCCTCAAGGTGCTTACGATAATCATCTTCGTCAATATCGTTCGCTTTAATTACACCAATCAAGGACCGAACAATATCAGGCAGTTCATCTTCGCTATTGACTGCCTCAACACCGAGTAAAGCAAAATAGTCAGCAACAATACTTGATACTGATTTGCCCGACGCTTTAGAATAACGCTTAGCTCGCTTTATGAGCTCTTCATCAATTCGCAATGTTAATTTCGTTTGCTTTCTCATTTAGCGCCTCGTGACGTATACATTATTAATAAATATACGTCATAACATGAGAAAATCAATAAAATATATCATAGTTTTATTAAACACCTTATAAATCAGTATGATATATGCAATACCAACTGTAATGCTCTCTGGTTGGTCGCCACATATTTTGAAAAAAACAAGGTTCTTTTTCAATTTAAAGGAAAAAACACAAGGTTCTTTTTTCATAATAGTGTGTTTGCTCCTGTCGTGAGAATGCTCTAGACTGTGCCCATGTTGACCTATTGCATTAATTTAGCCACTTCTGAAGACCGCCGAGCGTTTATGCAGCGTCAATTTGATGCGTTACAAATGCCGGTGGATTGGATCAATGCGGTGGATGGACGCACGCTGTCAGCGGATGTGCTTAAGCAGCAATGTAACCGCAACAAGCAGTTGATGCACTCCGGTAAAGCATTGGTGGCGGGTGAGATAGGCTGTGTTTTATCGCATCATAAGGCTTATCAAAACCTACTTGAATCGCAGCAGTCCAGTTGTTTAATACTTGAGGATGATGTTGATTTATCGCGAGTGAAGTCAGACGTGTTAGCGGAATGTGCGACAGTGCTCGACCAAGAAAAGCCGTGTGTTATTTTATTGTTGCCGATTAAGCAATATTATAAGCAGGGTGCGATTAAGCTTGCTGGTGAGCCCTACCAGCTGGTTAAGGCGTTTCGTGGATTGGGTGCGTTTGCCTATATGGTGAATCGTAGTGCCGCTCAATTTTTATTAAAATTAAACCAACCGATCCAGCACGTCATTGATCCGTGGAATCTCATTCAATTGTTTTACCCCGGGAAAGTCGACTTTTATGCGACGTTGCCTGCCGTGGTGACTGTGGATGAAGCAACCAATGCTGATTCTGCTATCGACAGCGTAAGCTCAAGGAAAAACAATAAGAAACGATCATTACTTCATGTGATTTATGGGGCAATTAGACTGCGATTATTGCTCTCAGAATGGTTTCAGCATCTTTGTGGCCGAATGGTTAAAATCCCCAAGGGCCAGCGTAATACCTGGCAGGGCACCGATTCTTAATGCTTAAATGGTCTAACCGTCCATTACCGCATCCAATAAGTCATCATCAAAGGCTACCCAAGTTGCTTTAAATTAGGTACACTACTAGTTGTTTTTCAAATGATTTTATCTGATAGATAGATGGATGCAGAGATAAGGAAGTCGGGCAAATATTATGCAATTAAAAAGCGTCAAATTAGTCGGTTTTAAATCCTTTGTTGATCCTACGACGATACCCATCAAAGCGGGTATGAATGGGGTCGTTGGTCCAAATGGTTGTGGTAAATCAAACATCATCGATGCCGTGCGTTGGGTGATTGGTGAGCGTTCTGCCAAGCAGCTACGTGGACAATCAATGGCCGATGTTATCTTCAACGGCACCAGTGGTCGCAAGCCGGTGGGGCGTGCTTCTGTTGAGTTATTGTTCGATAATAACGACGGAAGGATTGTCGGTGAATACGCCAACTTTTCAGAGATTGCGGTCAGGCGTGAAGTGTTTCGCGAGGGGCAATCTTCTTATTATTTGAATGGTACGGCCTGTCGCCGTCAGGATATCGTTGATCTTTTTTACGGGACGGGTTTAGGCTCACGCAGTTACGCGATTATTGAGCAAGGCATGATTTCGCGTTTGATTGAAGCCAAGCCAGAAGACTTGCGTAACCATATCGAAGAAGCCGCGGGTATTGCGAAATACAAATAGCGTCGTCGTGATACTGAAAATCGTATGAAGCGCACGGAAGAAAATTTAAGTCGCTTACTTGATATACGTGATGAAATTGAAAAGCAAGTGCGCCACTTAAAACGTCAGGCAAGTTCGGCCGAACGTTACAAAGTATTACGCCAAGAAGAACGCGAAGTCAATTCTGAAATTAAGGCATTGCATTGGCAGAAACTGAAAACACAATTTAATACTTTCCAAGAAAAAATAGACCGTCACGAAACAGAGCGTGAACGTATTCAAGCAGAACAACGTCAAACTGAAACCGAACTTGAAAAGTCGCGCTTGTCACAGATTGAAGCGACTGACCTGCATAATACAGCACAAAAAGACTTTTATAGCTTAGGTAATGAAGTCACGCGTATCGAACAGCAAATCCGTTACACCCAAGAAAAATTCGAACGCTGGCAAACAGAATTAGAAACGACAACGTCACGTTGGGAAGAGTTATCGGACAGTACGAATGACTATGAACAACAAATTAAAGAGATCAACGACGAACTCAATGCACTACGGCCACATGCCAGTTCTTTGTCGGATGAGTTCCGCCAAGCATCGGATGCGCTAAGCACCGCCGAACGTGATATGCAAACTTGGAATAATCAATGGGAACAATGCCAACGCCGTTTTGCAGACAGTAGTAAATCACTCGAAGTGACACGTACTAAGGTAGCGCATTACCAGCAAGATCGGGACAATTTAGCGCAACGCATGTCGCGCTTAAAAGACAGTCGTAACATCGAACAACAATCAGAATTGCATGCCGAAATTGCACCGCTCAATGATCAGCTACAACAGCATCAGCAAGACTTGGATCAATGCAATCAGATGTTAGAATCGATTGTGGAAGACAATCAAGCTAAGAAAGCGGACGTGAGTGCACTACAAGACATAATCAATCAAAAGCACGAACAGGTTCAAACGAAAGAAGGGCGTAAGGCCTCGCTAGAAGCATTACAGGAAGCAGCGTTTGCCACAGATGATGAAGCGGTTAAAACCTGGTTAACAGAACATGGCTTAACTGATTATCCTCGTTTAGGTAAAGGGTTGCAGGTTGAGCAGGGTTGGGAAGTTGCCGTTGAGACCGTACTGAAGGGATTATTTGATGCCGTCTGTATTGATGACCTCGATAGCTTTGTGAATAACTTTAGCCCACTGGAGTCTGGTGAGCTGGTGTTGGTCGAAAGCGCACGCCAACAATCGATGTCGACAACGCATTTTACGCCACTGTCGAGCAAGGTGTCGAGTGAATGGCCTGTTGCAGAGTGGCTGGGTAATGTTTTTATTGCATCATCACTGGATGAGGCTAAGCAGATGCGTCATCAATTATCAGAACATCAGTCCGTTATTACCACGGATGGCGTATGGATTGGTAAGCATTGGTTGCGTGTCGCTAAAGCCGTTAATAACGAAAATAGTATTTTAATGCGCGGCCAAGAGCTCAAGCAATTAAATGACGATATTCTAGATCTTAAAAATGAGCTATTCAGCCTCGAAGAAGACATCGCACGAATGCAGCAAGAGGTCGTGGTGCTTGATGAGCGTCGTGAGCAATACCATCAGCAAACGCAAGCGCTTAATAAAGAAATTACGGATACGAAATCACAGCTTACTGAAAAGCAAACACGATATGATAACTTGGTGCAGCGTGAACAGGCGATTACCCAAGAGCTTAATGAGTGTCATGAGCGCGATGATACATTGGCGGCTGATTTACAAGCAGCCGAAACGAACATCATCAATTACGAAACAGCAGTTCATGCACTTGAAGCTGAACGGCAAACGTTATTGTCGCGTAAAGAGCAGTGCGTCAGTCAATTGAATAACAAACGTCAACAGGCACAGCAAGCTAAGCAACGTGCAGATGAATATGATATTCGCTTGACGTCAAATGAAAATCAATTGTCTGTTCTGCAACAAACATTAAGTCGTGACGAGCGCCAATTAACACAATTAACCACCCGTCGTGATGAATTGTCGTCGCAATTGGATGATACTGATAACCCACTCACTGAATTACGCGAACAATTACAAGAACAGCTGGTGCGCCAGTCTCAATTTGAAAAAGCATTACATAATGCGGCAGAGGCATTAGAAAGTTGGAATAATGCGATTGCAGGTCTTGAAAAATCAAAAGATGGCCACCAGCATCAATTTAATCAGATGCAAACAGGTTACCAACAATTGCAAATGGACCAACAAGCAGTGCGCGTGCGTCAAACGACGATACAAGAGCAATTGCAAGAAGTGGATTTGACGCTTGATCACATCCTCGAAAATATATCCGATGAAGCGAATTTGAATGAATGGGAACAACGTTCTGAGAAATTAGCATCACGCATTACACGCTTAGGGCCGATTAACTTAGCGGCCATTGAAGAGCATGATACGTTGGTTGAGCGTAAAGAATACATCGACAAGCAACATGCAGATTTAGAAGAAGCGTTGATGATCCTGCAAAATGCGATTCACAAGATTGACAAAGAAACACGTAGCAAATTTAAAACGACCTTTGACAAGGTGAATGAGAGCTTCAAAGAGCTCTTCCCCAAAGTGTTCGGCGGTGGTAGCGCGAGTCTCGAGCTGGATAATGAAGATTTCTTGGCGGCCGGTGTTATTGTGAGAGCGCAGCCACCGGGCAAGCGAAACAGTACGATTCACATGCTCTCGGGTGGTGAAAAAGCATTAACGGCTATTGCGTTAGTCTTTGGGCTATTTCAGTTGAACCCGGCGCCATTCTGTATTCTGGATGAGGTTGATGCCCCGCTTGATGATTTGAACGTGGGGCGTTATTGTCGCTTGATTTCAGAAATGGCAAACAAAATTCAATTTATTGTGATTAGTCACAATAAAGTGACCATCGAAGCATGTCATCGACTCTTGGGTATTACGATGCAAGAGCCAGGCGTGTCGAGAGTAGTGTCGGTTGATATCGACGAGGCAGTATCATTGGTAGAAGCATAAACGGAACATTAAAAGGGACCTATCATGACATTTATAATCGCCCTAGGCGTAATCATTATTTTACTGTGCTCAGCTAGTGTGCTGAAATTGATGCAGCCGAAAGCGGAACGGGAAACACGTAATGTGCGACGCAAACCCAACCCTCCTAAAAAAGTAACGACTAAGCGTTCAGTCGGGACACGTAAGGTGACACCCACGGTGACACAAAAGGTGACGCTGCAAGAGCCTATCCTATCTCCCGTTGCTGAAAACACACCGGCTACGACGGCGCCTGCTGTCCCCATGATTTCAGTTAACTTAATGGCGGCTTCGGATAAACCTTATGCGGGTTATGAATTATTGCAGGCCTTATTATCGTGTGGCCTGCGCTTTGGAAATAGGAATATTTTTCATCGTCATCTTAAGAAAACAGGTGTCGGACCTATTTTATTTAGCGTTGCCTCTTGCACGAAAGAGGGTACGTTTGATTTATCTAAAATTGGCGGCTTTACCTGTAATGGACTGGTGTTGTTTATGAAACCCAGTGATGTGGATGATCCCGTTAAGGTATTTGAAACGATGCTGGATACGGCGGATCAACTGATTACAGAGTTGGGTGGTAAAGTACTTAATGAGCGACAGCAGTTATTGAAAAAAGAAGATGTGATTGCGGTGCATCAGTCACTACAGCAACT
>NVSS01000064.1 GCA_002732805.1 Coxiella sp. (in: g-proteobacteria) | reverse complement strand
TACTCAATCCCCGAAGGGATTACAAAGATAACATAAACAAGGATCCCAACAAGACCAAATAGAGGCGAAAATACCCCAAATCAACGCAGCATACATATAACACACATGGTTTTCATATTGTTTTCAATAGGTTGTATGGTAAAGGGTGATATGTGAGCCGCAAAAAGAAGCTATCTCTGTACAAGCATAGGGCATATGTCTTACATGTGCACAGGACATTCTCTCAGTATGCTAAAGCCGAGAAATGCTCAGTGGTTATCAATATGAATCGCCAGATCACTAGGTTTTGCAATCTTACACACAATAATTTTATTTGCCAAGAAAAAAATTAAAAAAAACAAAAATAAATTAACATTGTTTCTTTAAAACGCACAATATGCTTAAAAACAAGGCATTTCAATCAGTTATTGCACAACCGCATATTTTTAAATGAAAAGTTTATGTTAAAAAATTTAATGGGCACATGTAACTCAACACAAAAACCCCTATTTTTATAGGACAAAATGACGCCGCCATTTTTTTAACAAGAAAATATTACACGTTACTACGCATCCACAACATATAGTAGTCGAAACTTTATCAAGCACTACTAATAGCATAAATACGATCTTGTTGAAAATAATACTATATTTATAGGGCATTATAGTCTCTCATTCTGTTCGCGGCAATATATTAAACGTTACATTAAACATACCACATATAGTAGAGCCCCCTATAAAAAACACTAAATATGCGGCACAAAAACTTAATCGATAAAAAAGTAGCGGTGAATGCCATTGTCAGTAGAGAGCTCTGGATGGAATGACGCACAAAGCACATTACCCTGCCGCACACATACCGGAACGCCATCAGACGTTGCTAACACCTGCACAGCATCACCTACACGGGTTATTTTGGGTGCACGAATAAATACCATCTCACACTGCGCCACCCCCAATGCTGCTTGGTCACATTCACCGGTAACCACATGACTGTCGCGTTGACGACCGTAGCCATTACGCAACACGGAGATATCAATTAGATTTAAAGACTCTTGCTCTGGATCGACGTCACGCGCAAATAAAATCATCCCCGCACAGGTACCCAACAATAGCTTTCCCTGCTGCTTAAACCACAGCAACGTATCCTGCCAGCGCAGTGGTGTCATTAATTTTAACAACGCCGTCGTCTCCCCGCCCGGCACAACAAGGCCATCCAAATCATGTAATTCAGATGGCTTGTATATCAGAGGGGCTTCAAGACCGAGAGCTTGCAATGATTGCTGGTGCAAGGCGTAATTACCTTGCAGCGCCAAGACGCCAATACGTTTGGGCATTAGTCGCCCCGAACGGCCAGTAATTCACTTTGTGGCAAGGTCGCTACATTCAGCCCAACCATCGCCTCACCTAAGTTTGCGGACAACTCTGCTAAGAGCGTCGCATCCTGATAATGCGTTACGGCCTGCACAATGGCATCCGCACGCTTTTTAGGGTCGCCTGACTTAAAGATACCCGATCCGACAAATACGGCTTCTGCGCCGAGCTGACGCATCAAGGCAGCATCCGCAGGCGTCGCGACACCACCGGCCGCAAAATTAGGCACAGGAAGCTTGCCGTTCTCGGCAACCCACTTCACGATATCATAAGGCGCACGTAATTCTTTTGCGGCAACCATCAGCTCATCACTGCGTAACGTCGTCAGCTGACGAATACCACCCTGTACAGCACGCATATGACGCACCGCTTCGACCACATTGCCCGTGCCCGCTTCGCCCTTGGTGCGAATCATCGCAGCACCTTCGCCAATACGACGCAGCGCTTCACCCAAGTTACGGCAACCACATACAAAAGGCACTTTAAATGAAAGCTTATCGATATGATTCACTTCATCTGCTGGCGTTAACACTTCACTTTCATCCACGTAATCCACGCCCAGCGCTTGTAAAATTTGCGCCTCAACAAAATGGCCAATACGCACTTTCGCCATCACAGGAATAGAGACCGCTGACATAATGTCTTTAATCATTCCCGGATCACTCATACGCGATACGCCACCTTCAGCACGAATATCCGCTGGCACACGCTCTAGCGCCATGACAGCAACCGCGCCTGCTTCTTGTGCAATCACGGCCTGCTCCACATTCACCACGTCCATGATCACGCCGCCTTTGAACATTTCAGCAAGGCCTGTTTTTAAGTTTACTTCGGTCATTTATACACTCCAACTACTAGAAAGTTTCTTATCCTTAATATCGACTTTTGCTTGTTTATTTAATCCTTGCAAATAAATTTGAAATTCGTTTTGACCATGCAACGCGGCTAAGTTGGCACCCAAGCCCTTTTTCTCAGCGGCGGTCGCTTTCGCCCAATTACCGGGGTGAATGGCCGTTACCTTAACAAGGGCATAGCCCGCATCCAACTCAGCCGTCTTCACTTGATTGAGTGGTGTCGAAAAGGCGGTTTCTAAGATTGCTTTATTGGTTGCCGGATCAAGCCGCGTCGCGTTCACACGTTTCTGCCAATGCAAACTAGGCTCCGACTTCCCTTTATTAAGCTGCGACTGCACGGCATATGCACGCGCACCAATTTGGCGCAACGCTAATTGCTTTTTCAGCGCCGTTACAATATCTGCCTTAACCGTCGCTAATGGCTGTACGCTGCTGGGCACATGTTTTGCAACACGCAACACAATAATGCCACCATTCTTCAATGAGACGGGATTACTATTGTTACCACCTTTCAATACATCCTGACTAAAGGCCGCATCAAGCACCGGCTTCTGCGCAAAAAGCCCTGTCTTCGCACCCGCTTGCGCAAGCAACGGACTCGTCTTCACCGCGATACCAATCGCGTTAGCCGCCGGCTCAAGCGACGTTGGGTTGGTGTATGTTAAATTGGACAACTGCTCGCTTTTCTTCGACACAATTTTTTCCAATTGCTGCCCCACTAACATCGTTTTAACTTGTGTCTTCACACTGTCAAAGGCGCGCGCATGCTGTGGTGTCCGCCCCAATAGCTGAACGATGGTCACCCCACCTGGCGTCGACATCGGCTCGGAGACTTGATTTACCTTCAGCTGGTTCAGCAGTGTCGCTAACGAAGCAGACGCATCAACTGCGCTCACTGTCTGAGTAACTTGCTGCCAATCTTTATGTTTTTCTTTTACCGCAGCAGCAAAGGTCTTACCTGATTTCAATGCGGCTTGCAGTGCGTCCATTTCTTTTTGTGTTTTAGTGGTAATGCGTGCAATTTTCCAGCTGGCGGGTACCCTAAAATTGGCTTTGTTTGATTCGTAGTAGGATTTGACCTCGGCATCCGTTACCTTAATCTGCGCATTTAACGTCGCACGTGATAACAACAAATATTGCAGCTGCACTTTCTCGGGAATTGTAAATTGCGTCGCATTGGCTTTGTAATATTGTGCGATCTCTTTATCCGTCACCGTGATTTTTTGTTCGAGCTTTGCAATCGGTAACATCGTAAAACTAAAGTCGCGTTTTTGCTGTGATACGGAAAATGCATTTTTAAGCTCATCGGGGATAACAAACGCGGAACTACGCAGCCCCGTCACCATCTGTTGTACCAAAACCGTATTACGCACATAGTCAAAAAATGCCGCCGGGGTGGATAGCCCGGTGTTCTGCAATGCGCTCTGCATGTTAAATCCTGGCGTGCTTTCTAAGCTACCCTCAATAGCGCCCAAACTGACATTAAAGCCCTCCTTCTTAGCGGCCTGAGTAAGAATTAACTGGGCAATCATCTGATTCAATGCCATTTTCTTGAGCATTACTAATTCTTGCTCACTTAATGCGCGCCCCAGCACTTTTTCTTGACGACGCTGATCCATCAAGACTTTATTGCTGAACGATTGCTGTGTGATTTTACCGCCATTGACCACCGCCACTGCAGCCGTCGAACCCGCATCACGATCGATGTAATACTCCAGCCCCCAGGCGACAAAGGCGACCGCAATCACCCCAATGACAATACCTGCAAACCAGCCTCGAATGTGTTCTCCGAATTTTTGTAGCATAAGTGATCCATCCTCATTAGCAGTTGAATTATAAGCAGAGCAATAATATAGAAAATTCGATGCCAGGTCCAATTTTGATGCCTCAGAGCTTAGGGCGTACTGGCAATTTTGTTATTAAGCGAAAAAATAGAGGGTTGATCTAATATCGATCAACGTGTAAGGGGGATATAGCTAAATAAAATGGCGGAGCGGACGGGACTCGAACCCGCGACCTCCGGCGTGACAGGCCAGCATTCTAACCAGCTGAACTACCGCTCCGCGCATGGTGGGTACTGTAGGGCTCGAACCTACGACCCTCGCCTTGTAAGGGCGATGCTCTCCCAGCTGAGCTAAGCACCCGGATCGTTCTCTGGTGTCAACCAGAGGGAGGACAAGATATATGAAATTGAATGAAGAATCAAGCCTTAAGATCAATAATTGTAAAAATCGATAAGTCTACAAAAGTTACCCGCAAGGTAATAAAGTAAATTCAGTCTAATGAATTATATATGTTTTTTATTATTAAGTGTTAATCTTTATGCTGACTAGCCGTACCACCCACCACTAACTCATCCACTTTTATTGTGGGCTGACCGACGCCTACGGGTATAGTTTGACCATCTTTGCCGCACATGCCAATGCCTTTATCCAATTCTAAATTCGTGCCAACCATCGATACTTTAGTGAGAATATCGGGGCCATTACCGATCAACGTCACATCTTTGACGGGGTGCATGATTTTGCCGTTCTCAATCAGATAAGCTTCGCTCGTCGTAAACACAAACTTCCCAGACGTAATGTCCACTTGCCCACCCGAAAAATCAACGGCATAAATCCCGCGATCAACGGATTGAATAATTTCCTCCGGCGCATAATCACCCGCCAGCATGTACGTGTTGGTCATGCGCGGAATCGGCTGATGCGCATACGATTCGCGACGCCCATTTCCCGTAGCAGGCATACCCATCAAGCGTGCATTATGACGATCTTGCATATAGCCCTTGAGAACCCCCTTTTCGATTAAGGTCGTACATTGCGCTTGCGTACCCTCATCATCAATAGATAACGAACCACGCCGTGAAGGCAGCGTACCATCGTCTACAATCGTGCACTGTGATGACCCTACTTTCTCACCCAATCGCCCTGAAAACGCCGAACTGCCTTTACGGTTAAAATCACCTTCAAGCCCATGACCAATCGCTTCATGCAGAATCACTGCCGCCCATCCTGGACCTAATACAACAGGCATCAATCCAGCAGGTGCGGGCTTGGCGTCTAAATTAACCTGTACTTGATGCAATGCTTTATCGATGTATTCCTCAAGACGCGCTTCGGTAAAGTAGGCATAACCTTCACGGGCACCACCACCCGCTGATGCACGTTCACGACGCCCATGATCATCAACCATGATGCTCATGTTAAACGCAACGAGCGGACGCACATCAACCGCCACACCACCATCACTTTGCAATACCATAATGACTTCATGGCTGCTCGATAAACGTAAAATCACATTGGTAATACGCGCATCACGCGCACGAATTCGTTTATCCAAGTCCAATAAGAGTTGTACTTTATCTTGATCGGCGAGCGAGGTCAGTGGATTCAAACTGGAGTAAAGCTGGGGTACGTTGTGTGTCACGGGCACAATTACCTGACCGGACTGTCCTGATTGCACGATACTACGTGCCGATTTGGCCGCCTCTGCTAACTCAGGAAGTGCAATCGCATCCGCATAGGCAAAACCAATCTTTTCATCGCTGATAACACGCAAACCGAACCCTTGATCAATACTGTAATCCGCATCACGTACAATACCATCTTCAAGTGCCCACACTTCCTCTTCGGTGCGCTGCAAGAATATTTCTGACATGTCGATATGCGCACCCATCGTTTTGCTGAGGATGGTTTCAAGTTCACGCTGCTGAATATCAGCAGGCTTTAGTAAAATAGTTTCAACGTCTTTAATTAATTTATTCATAATACCTATTCTATGATGTCACTTTGGTGATTTTAGGGTGTTTCCATGTTCCTGTCACGTGAT
This sequence comes from Coxiella sp. (in: g-proteobacteria), assembly GCA_002732805.1. Lineage (GTDB taxonomy): Bacteria > Pseudomonadota > Gammaproteobacteria > Coxiellales > Coxiellaceae. The sequence goes on along the minus strand of NVSS01000064.1, from coordinate 5,038 downwards.
ATGTTGAGGCTGAAATTTTATCGATTTCAGGTCCCACAATTTTATTGACCACCCAGGCTGCCACGCCTGCAATTGGGCCGCCGACAAAACCAATCACCGTGGGCACACTCGAGGTCAGTTGGGGTGTCACGTTCAACCACAGGTTTGATGATTTTTGCGCCAAACCGAACTGGCCCCGCATCTGTATCTGTGGCACAGGCCCTGAGAATGCCGTGTTACGGGTGGTCGCCAAACCACCCCCAAAGGTCCACTGCCCTGTAAAATGATCAAACCAAAGCCCCTTGTCCGTGAGGTCATGAAATTTAAATTCAAGACGTCTTAATAGGGAACCAACACTCAATAAATTTAAAATACGACCAATACCAATCTTCGTTTCAGATTGTTTATCAATCGCCACAAAACTGCCGTCATGAAAACCGTAGTTAATCATACCAATCAACGTCTTCATATCCATATGCAATGGGCTTGCGCCCCACCAAAACGTAAACGTTGCACCGCCTTTACCTTCCAGAAATATTTTCTTTTTCTGCCATAATTGCAGCAACTTGCCTAAATTCGTAGTCACTAACTTTCCTTTAAGATAGGTCTGCTGCTTGCCATTTTGAGCATGCCAGTAACCCGTTGTGTGGATGTCGTAATCAGGGGATTTTAATTCTAGCCGATTCAGCGTTAGGCCATGCAATGTCGGCTGAGTGTTCACTATTAAGGTGCCGTAGGATGTTTTGGATAATACCAGTTTATTGATAGTAATCGCTAAGGGCGGTAACTTTTCGGGATTCAATGTGTCGTTAAATTTATTTTTTTTGCCATTAAAATATAACCGTTCAAACTGCAACACCCAAGTTTTCGCATGGTCTTTGGGCACAAAAACAGTGCCGTCGACTTGTTTACCCTGCACACTAAGTAATAGCCCCCTGGGAACTGGCTTTAATTGAATGTTTAAATTATGATACGTACTCCCACCAACATCCAATGCACCCATACGCAGTGTCAATAAACGCAAAGGAATAGATTGATGCGTTGCCTGCTTGTTCGTTGCAGCACCCATTAAGCCGTTTAAGAAAACTTGCCAAGGGTGCCAATCTAGTTGCGGCAAATAACCTGTAATAACAAGACCCGGTTGCGTTAAGTAGGTCGCCATACCGCCCCCCACTTTAATATTGCCGGACATGAACGTCAGCCCATGTGCCGTACGATGATAGACCATTGCTGCGGATGCCAACGTGCCATAATGCACTCGAAAAAATAACGGCTTTTTATTTTTAATCGCAATATCAATCGCGATAGGGCGCTTGATGGCCGCCGCCTTTGCAAAGGGTGCCGGTAAGGATACTGTCTTAATACCCCTTAAATCAGACGTAATATGCAGTTCATTGCCTAACCCAGAGTCCGCGTCATGCAGTAATAAATCAGCGGCAAATGCTGACGATCCTGAAAAAAAATGTGCTAAGGGTAATGAAAAGTGCTGTGCAATCGCTTGCGGTGACAGCGCACCCACCGTGCTTATCTTAATCGTTGACCACTTGTGGTCTCTGATCGTCGACAGATTAATCGTTACTGGGCTACCAAAAAGGGAGGCTAGCAACGCATCTCCGGACACAGCTTGATTGTGAAATTGTATCCTTCCTTGAATTTTATTGATCGTCAAATTCCAACGCGGCAACAATAACTGGCCATTGGGCGTTGTTATATTACCCGTCGTCGTCACATCATTATGCGGCTTTCCATGTAGTGGAAAACGTAACGCAAGATTCAATTTCATTGGCCCAGAAAAATGGGTATCACGCAATTCATCCGCTAACTTCATTGGCGTTTTTTCAACATAATGCCATGCCGATTCCAATCGGGTAGTCGCATGTAGTTTGATGGTTAACACTGAGTTTTCAACCAACGGAATGCGCACAAACAACTGGTCCACGTTATTAGCACCTGCCATCAGGTGCGTGCTATGCGCCTCTAAAAGACGATTGCGAATGGATAAATCAACATCGGCGTTGTGTGCAACTGGCCACGTTGGTGCGTAGGATACCGTCGCATCTTTAATATGTGCAGTGAGCCCAAACACACCACGATGACCATCAAAGAAATGGGGCTGCAGTGGCCCTCTTAGTACCACTTGACCCTGTGTGACGGCACCCTTGATAAAGGCCTGTTGAAGCCAGCTACTCAAGTGTGGCTTCAGTAGCTTCTGCGGCACCCACTCCTTAAGATGGCTCATATCATGTACCGTAAAGCTACTCATGAAATCCAGCGTTGGCACCTGACCTTTGTGTTTAATCACATGCGCACGCGCATCAATATACAACGTTGGATTGTCCAGCTGTAGTGTATTGATCGTCACATTGAAGCCACCAACTAATGGCTGATATGCGGCATCCAACGCAACGTTACCCACTGCTAACGGGTGCGTATACACGTTAGGTAATACGAGCATGCCTTGTCGATTACGCAATACAACACGAGCGCCCTCAGGTTGGCGTTCCCAACGGATACGCCCAACAGCGCCCTGTATGCGGTTGCCTGCAATCGTCATGTCCTGTATTACGTAATCGGCCAATACCGTTGTTAGTTGACCCTGCTTGATGGTTAACCATGTTTTCACATTACCTGCGACATTCGCTAATTTCAATTTATTCAATTGAGGCGCCACTTGTTTTATAACACGCAGCATCACCTGAGAAAAATGATTGGCGGATACATAAATCTGACCATCCATATCCGATAGTTGATCGCCATCACCATTCAAATGTGCAATAAACTGTAATTGGGTTGCATCCGTATCATTCAACTGCACATGGCCACCAAATCGATGACGCTTTCCATCATTCTTCACATCAAAATTAATACGCTTTAAGACGACTTGATTTAACCAATTGACAGAAATATTTTTTAAGGATAGGTCAGACTGAGTTAACACCCATAAAATAACGGACTTTAATTTGGTGTCTTTTTGGCCCGCCCTATGTGGGTGCGGCAATCCTTTCACATAATAGGCACCCTGCTTATCTTTATTCACGGTCAGTTGTGCACCATTCACAATCAAACGGCTGGGTAGTACACTCCAATGCAATAAGCTATCAATCAAATTTATTTGAATGACGAGGTGATGAATCTTAAGTAAGGGCTGTCGTGATGTTCTGTCCAAAATGACCAAGTTATCTAAATGCACTTGTGGCTGAAACCCATACCAACTCGTCGATAGATGCCCGACCGTAACAGGCTCATGAAGAATGTGCTTGCTAAGGTAAGCAAAATTTTTATCCTTAATCGCATGATTCACCGCCACCCGCAATACACTGATAAAGACCGCAAACAAGATAATAAATACGATCGATAAGCGCAATAGCCAGCGAAATACATGATGAATAATAGCATTTATCATAAGTGTTATCTCGAATGCAACAGCCGATAGTCATGCGTTGGCCTGACATCGCGACATAGAAAATACAACCAAGGCCACACAACCATATTCGCAATAACAGACAGCAACATAGACCAATTTAAAACAGGCGTATGCGTTAATTTCAAAAGCAATAATTCAAGCGTGATACATAAAAACGTACCGACACCTACCGCCAACGTTTGCTGCCAAACAGGCATTGCCTGAATAACACGCAAATAACGCTGCACCACATAACTAAATAAGACAAAAATAAGCGCATGCTCACCCAGTAAATCACCCATTAATAAATCCACATACAGCCCAATACACCAGGCGATAAAGGGGCCTACTTTACGGGGCGCGTAAATGAGCCAAAATAATAACACGACAAACACCCATTGCGGCCGAGCATACAATGCCCAATGAGGTAGCGGCAAAATCATCAGCGCCATGGCGATCAAAAAAGTCAGCATAATAAGTATATTTTCACGCAAATGACGATTCATAATCATGAGGATTTCGCCTTAATCTGGGGTAAGCTTTTTTCTAATAATTGTTTTACTTGATTGCGTAATTTTAATTGGCTCGGCCATACCAGTAACACGCGCTGTGTTTGATCTAAATGGGCAGAGGGTAGCAAGGCCACCGGTAAGAATTGTTGTCCAACATGATGTTGAACTTGGGTGACCACACCCACGGGATAGCCTTGCGGAAAGTGGCGCCCATAACCTGACGTCACAAAAACATCGCCTGTTTTGACATCTGCCAATGTGGACACATTCAGTAAGCGTAGCGATTGACCGTCTCCAGAACCCTCAACAATCGCGCGCATTCCGGTACGATAATCTTTCACAGGAATTGCCGTTCGTGGATCCGTAATCAATAATACTTTGCTTGTATCGCGTGTTGCATCCACTACTTGCCCCATCACGCCAAACGCATCAAATACGGGTTGGCCACTGTAGACCTGGTCATGATGCCCTTTATTGAGAATCAGTTGATGTAAATTGGGGTCCATGGAGATTGCCAATATATTGGCCACCTTCACCCGACCCGTGACACCAGAAGAGGAACTCAATAACGCCTTTAGCTGGTTATTTTCACGCTGCAACTCCAACAGCTGCTGAACCTGCGACTGTAATATGATTTCTTTAATACGTAATTGATCATTTTCCCTAATAAGATCGCGTTGTAACGTCAAATCTTGCGTCGCTTGATACACCCATTCAATAGGCTTATCAACTAATAGACGCATAGGATGTACAACAATCTCAGCTTGCTGGCGATATGCATGGAATCGAGCACCCGAGTGGTCAAGAAATACACATAAAAGCGCTATAATAGCCAATACCGACACTCGCAGCCCAAATGTCGGGGGGGTTTTAAAGAGTTCTCTAATAATTACGCCCTCCGAGTTGACCATAAATTATATAGAGGAACGTCAGTGCGCACAACCCATACTATCTTTGGGGACGGGGGTGTGTTTCGATTGGGGACGGGGGTGTGTTTTGAAGCAGACTTTAGTCCACTTCAAAATACACCCCCGTCCCCAAGCATATTAATCGCGAGAAAGGAAGTCTCCGCCACGCCCCTTCATCAATTCCAATGCACGACCACCACCACGCGCCACACACGTCAGCGGGTCATCAGCAATAA
>NVSS01000063.1 GCA_002732805.1 Coxiella sp. (in: g-proteobacteria) | reverse complement strand
TGAGAGATACCCAATAAACTTAGTATATCTTGCTTTTGACCTTGAATTAATGGCTGTGCAACTTCAAGAGGTACAGTTCTAAGTCTTTCTAACGTATCACCAGCAGATAAGCGACTTCTACCCGCTGCACTTTGCTGAACGTTTTCAGTTAAGTTTGTTACACCCTGTTGAAAGAATGGATTGCTTTGAGCGAAATCAAATTGCTCTTGAGGTGAGCCAAGAAAACCAGCTAAATCAATACCCACATTAGAATAGTTGTACCCTGTCCCCGCAGGAAATTGCAGCCACGTTCCAGCCAATATACTGTTCATATGCGTTTGAAAATTAGCATTGCTACCAAAATTATTACCTATAGGTGCTTCATGTGCAAAACCGGCGCTATGACTTAATAATTCTTTTAATGTGATTAAGTTTCCAGGATTTGTTTGAAACACGCTATACACCTTCAATCGAGGCAAATAACGAACAATCGGTTTATTTAGTGATAACTCACCTTTCTGTACGGCACGCAAAACACCTAACGTTGTAAACATTTTTGTTTGCGACTCGATACTAAATAATGTTTTAACACCTATTGCATTACCACCTTTATCACCTTTTCCACCAAACCCTTGTGCCCAGATGATGCCTTTTTTATCTACTAATGCTATCGCAGCACCCGAGATGTTATCTTTGGCTAATAATTTAATTATAGATGCTTGGTTATGTTTAATTAACTGTTTCTGGAAGTCATTTAATCCCGTTTGTGTAATAATATTTTCTGCATATATAATATTAGAAGCCATAGCTAAACTTATAAGTTGTACTGCTCTAAAAAACACGTTCATTGAAAAATCCTTCATTTTAAATTACTCCTATTTCAAATTTCTCAAAAGCTTCATCATTAAATGATGCATTTTCAGAACACAATATATCGAGAACGCCAGCCATATCAGACAAAACAGGATATTCAAAAACTGTTTTAATCGCCAGATCCATTGCAAAATATTTGTTAATTTGTGTGATCAGTCTAACCGATAGCAGGGAGTCTCCTCCGCAATTGAAGAAATGGCTATTTCTGCCAATCCGCTCATTATTTAACAGTTCAGCCCATAATTTGTATAGTTCTTGCTCTGTGTTAGTTTGAAAACTTTGATCCACCTCGGTCTGTTGTGGTTTAGGTAACGACTGTCTATCAATCTTGCCATTTGAGGTTAAAGGAAATTGATCGAGAATAATGACCGCAGAAGGTAGCATGTAACTAGGCAGCCGTGTTCTTAGATAATTAATAACAACCGCCATAGTTAATTGTTGCTTGGAATTAACGGTTACATAGGCCAATAACTGTTGGTTATTATTAGACGTGTCTACTGTCACTATCGCCTTTTCTATATTTGGATGCATAACCAGTTGATTTTGTATTTCACCAAGTTCAATTCGATAGCCATTAATTTTAACTTGGTTATCTTTTCGACCTAGAAATTGAATATAACCATCAGGATGTAAGCGCCCCAGATCACCCGTTTTGTATAGATAACCTTTGTGCTTCTCAGAATAAATAAAGCTATTTTGAGTTTTTTCTTCATCCGCAAAATACCCTTTTGCAACACCAACACCACCAATGAATAGTTCACCACTGACACCTACTGGTACTGTCTGTAAATTATCACCTAATACGTAGAGCTTTTGGTTGCGCATCGGGTAGCCATAGGGAATAGATATCCAATGCGCATCAGTTTTTGTTATTGGATACAGAACTGACCAAATTGATGCTTCTGTAGCTCCGCCTAAGCTAATAATATCACTAGAACTACCAAAGATAGCTCTCGCTTTTTCAGGTAGATCTAGGGGGATCCAATCACCACTTAACAGAATTAATCGTATTGAGTTAAGCAACTTAATATTTTTATGATCGATATAATCGACTAACATTTGCATCAAAGCAGGCACTGAATTCCAAATTGTAATCTGATATTTTTGAATATCGGACAACCACACTTTAGGGTCTTTGTTTGCCAAGTCGCCAGGTATAATAAGTGCGGCACCAGCAGCTAATGTCCCAAAGACATCATAAACAGATAGGTCAAAGTTCAATTTTGATAAGCCATATATCCTATCAGTCTCCTTAACAGAAAATCGTTCATTTATATCAAGAATCGTATTTACTGCACCACGATGATCTATCATTACACCTTTTGGCTCGCCTGTAGATCCCGAAGTAAAGATAATGTATGCAAGATCAGTATTCTTAATACCACTTATATTTAACTTGACTGATGGTGTACTGCTTAACCCATCCATTCTCACAACAAGATTTTCAGCCTTTATCTTATTATTCTGTTCTTCTTGTGTTAAATTCAACTTCACTTTTGCTTTTTGGATAATACTATTTATACGATCAATCGGGTCTTCAATATTAAGTGGCAAATATACGGCCCCCAACTTCAAAATTGCCAGAATAGAAACTACTTGTTCACAACCTTTTGACATTAAAATAGATACAACATCTCCCTTCTCTATGCCACGGCCTTGTAATATGTTTGCCAAGGAATTAGCTTTATTATTTAATTCCAAATAAGTGAACGTGACACTTTCTGCTTGCAAAGCAATATTTTCTGGATTTATTGCTGCCTGCTCCTCAAACAAGTCATGTAACAAAAAATCTTGTTTATCAAACAAGAATGTTGTTTGATTATAATCATCAACTAACGTCCTATCTTTTTTAGTTAATAGTGATAATTCATTAATTTCAGTGGCTCCTGAGTGTGTCAATGAATCTAAAACCAATAGATAATGCTCTAACATCGATTGAATAGTTGGTTCTTTAAATAAGGCTAAATTATATTCAAATCGGCCTTTTATAAGTTTATGGCTCTCATCAATATAAAGACTTAAATCATATTTTGACTCATGATGTCCGGGCAATATTTTTTGTGACGACACGCTATTAAAACTAAAATCTTCTTTTTCCATATTTTCCATAACAAACATAACTTGAAACAACGGATGATAGCTACTGTCACGTGCAATATCCAACTGGCTAAACAACTGCTCCAACACAATATCTTTATTAGATAGCGCTTCCATCACATATTGGTGCACCGCCTTTATGAATCTATCGGCATTGTCATTTATTATATGAATATTAAGTGGAAGAATATTAACAAATAGTCCTATCATGTTTTCAATTTCAGGTTCTGTGCGGTTCGCTATCGCTGTGCCGATGGTTATTTTTTCTTGTTGTGAATACTTGTATAACAAAATTGAAAAGGCTGATAAAAGTATACTATAAACTGAACAGTCTAATTTTATAGACAATTCATATAGTTTCGCACTCTTTTCTTGCGTCAGCTCAAAATTGATAGACCTCCCTTCTAGCGGTAGAACTTTGGGTCGTTGGTAATCTAATGGTAACTGTAATAACTTGGCTGGCTTAGAAAATTGTTTTTTCCAAAAAATCAATTGCTCATCAATTAATCCCTCAGATATTCTATTTCGATTCCAATAGGCATAATCAGCATATTGGATAGCCTTGTTAGCAAACTTCAGTCGGTGGCCACTAAAAAAATTATTATATATTTCTGTTAATTGTTCAGTTAGTATTCGCGATGAAACCCCATCAAATACTGTATGATGCATATTAATTAATAAGTAAAACTTATTTTTAGAAAATTTCAATAATGTAAATCGATATAATGGGCCTTGTGACAAATGATAGCTCTGACGAGATAATTCCTCAGACAATTCTATCGCTATTTTTTCTTGATCATAATCTACAGTTTTATCAGAATAATCTACCAAAGAAAGCACTTGCTTAGATACAGGCTTGACGTTCAAATAAGGAACCCCATCATGATCATTAAAAACCGTACGTAAAATCTCATTCTGTTCCAATAGCTGTTTAATTGCTTCATTTAATAATGAAAAATCCATCTCACCAGATAGTTTATAAATTGCGGGGATGTCATAAGCAGCATTTCCGGGCAACATTTTATCCACAAACCATATCGCTTGTTGTTCATATGACGCCTGGATTAACTGACTGCGGCTTATGAAAACAATACGTTTATTCTCCTGACGATTAAATGTAGAAAATGTATAATTTTCATCTATAAATATTGCGAGAGATTTTATTGTCGGGTTCTCAAACAGAATTTTAACGGGAACTTTTTCACCAAACAAAGTGCTCAACTTGGAAATTAATTGAATTGCCATTAATGAATGTCCGCCCAGGTCAAAAAATCTGTCGTTCACATTCACGTTGTTAACACCTAACACTTCCTGAAACAGTGAAAATAATAACTTTTCAGTATTGTTCATGCTTATTAAGCTGAATTTATTTGTTGTTTCAAATGTTGGCTCAGGAAGCGCGTGGTAGTTTAACTTACCATTTGCAGTTAATGGTATTTGCTGTATACGCGTATAGCTTGAAGGCAGCATATAGCTAGGTAACTGTTGCATCGCCCGTTTTCTAAGCTGATCAACAAGATCGATATTATCTGAAGCAATATAATACACGGCAATATATTTACCAAGATTATCATTCTCTTTTACCTGAACAAGTATATGCTTAGCAAAATCACAAGTAGACAGCACATTTTGGATTTCTGCTAACTCTATACGTAAACCACGAATTTTAACTTGGTCATCTATACGGCTAATGAATTCTATCTGGTTATTCAAATTTATCTTAACCACGTCTCCAGTTCTATATAAAACTGAATCCCAAGATTCTTGGATGGGATTATTAATGAATTTTTGCTCTGTTAACGTGGCGTTATTATGGTAGCCAACTGACACACCAACACCTCCAACATATAGCTCTCCCTGCTGATCACAACCCACAAGCTCCATATTTTTATCAAAAACGTAAACCGTGCTGTTGGGTAAAGGTTGCCCTATTAACACTGCATCATTAGTGTCTTTTTTATCGGTAATATAATAAGTAGAATCAATAGTGTTTTCAGTAGGACCGTATGTATTATATAAAACACAATCAAATAGACGATAAAAAGATTCTACTGTGTTACGACTAAGCACCTCCCCACCAGCGATAACACAGCGTAATGATCTGCAAGAATTTAAATTTTTATTTTCTATAGCAGCAAGAAACATGCTTAGCACAGAAGGAACAAAATTAATTGCTGTAATTTGATGGCGAGATATAGCGTCTATCAGTAAATTAGGATCTTTAGCTGTATCATCACTCGCAACTACAACTGTCCCGCCTACCATCAACGCAAGAAATAATTCTTCTAGAGATGCGTCAAAACTATAAGAACCATATTGCAAATGCCGCCATGATGTATCGACTTTATAGATCTCAAGCAGAGCCAACATGCGTTCTGAAATATTTTCATGATTAACAACTACACCCTTTGGCTTTCCTGTCGTGCCTGATGTATATATCATATAGGCATTATTTTTAAAGTCACCATTTATAGTTGGCTTTTTGCTAATCGGTTGATTATGAAAATCAATATGCTCTAGATTTATTTTGTTTTTATTATCGGGAAATTGACAATCTGTTTTTTCATCAACAATCAAAAACTGGGCATCAGAATCAGATAGGATATATGCTTTCCTCTCTGCTGGATAATTACTATCAATTGGAAGGTAAGCCCCACCTGATTTTAAAATTGCCAATATTACCAAAGGTAAATTAAGCGTTCTATCAACGCTCATAGCAACATATTGATTATTTATCAGGCCATGACTTAGCAAACAATTAGCCAGGATGTTAGCTCGAGCATCCAGTTCATGGTAGGTTAGCGCACTTGTTTCATCTTCTATTGCTATACTGTTTGGTGTCAATTTTGCTTGCTGCTCAAAAATCTCATGTAACAATAAACTATTATTATAATCTTTCTTAGTGTTATTTATTTTTTGATATAACTTTAAATTTGAATCGCGAATGGCTTTATCAACAAATGACAAAGAATCACCTAAATCCTGGATCCAATCAATTCTTGTTAATACATTTTGAAAAAATCCAACTATATTTTTCGTTAAACCATCATTACTTCTCGATAATATTTTAGCTTCATTACCGTCAAACAAAATAAGAATATTATGGTTCTGGCTATTAATATTCATACCACAGCTGGAGACAGCAATATTAGTATTGCAATTTAGTGAATACCTATAGTCAAAATCTTTGGTAGTAGTCAGTTTAACTGACAGCAATGCGGTCATGTTGTCAATAAATACTGCTTCATCTTGTTCTTTATTAACCAACATGAAGCTTCTAACATTAACAAGATTCATGATGTTTTCGGGAAACTCCATATCATGGTAATGACTTACAATTTCATCTTCATTCAATATTTTAGATAGTAAATAAAATATGCCTGTAAATAGCTTGTTTTTATCAATCTGATCTATATTGAATGCAAATTTTAATGTGAAAGCATCTTTTTTTGTGGTAACTAATGGGTTGTTATTTAAATACGATTTGAGTTTGCGTTTACTTTTATCTTCACTTTGTTTTATGACTGCCAGATAACCCATCTCATCGCCGTTCAAAACAATATTATCAATATAATATTTATTCCTATGTTCCGAAAGTTCATTTCCATATATATCTAATACCAACTTGGCATATATTTTATGATTATCGCCATCAACAATTTCAACCCCATTGTCAATAGGTTCAGGCGAAATACCAGATAATATATAATAATTGTTATTCATTTTTATTTTTAGAGTTGAGACACTATTTTCATTGCCTCCAAAATCCAAGGCTTTATCTAAGCTTAAAATATAATTGAAATTTGATAACTGACTAATAATGGCATAATTTTCGGGTATGTTTTTTTTGCCGTAATAAGATGGTGTCAGAGTGCTATTTTGCTGACATGTTACAAGTCTATCCGCTTCTATGCCTTCAACCAGTTCTTCAAAAAAACCATAAGCATAATCAGCACATTTAATATTTAAAGAGGCGGCTGTTTCTTCGTGATCAATGTCAAATTTCACCTGCTTAATAATATCACCCTTATCAATGTCAGATGTAATCTGATGCCAAGTGATACCATGTGTTTTCTCTTGATTTGAAATAGCCCATGTCGTGCTATTTAAACCAGCATATTTTGGCAAATAACTATCATGATAATTAATAGCGATTTTTAAATTATTTTGATCAAGATACAAGATGGAATAATATATGAGTTAATGATACTAAATAAATAGAATTCATCATCAATAGCCTTTATATCTGAAAAATTAACTGTCTTAATAAAGTTCTGTTGGCTCCATGTAATGACGTTGTCATCGGAAGAAATCACGGATAATATATCCCAGTTTCTTTTTTGAAGAACTTTTACACATTCAATGGCCAGGTTGGTTTCACCAAATATAACTACTCTTTTATTTTTCATGCCTACCTTCCTTTTCTACAAGAAACTTCTTATTTCACTAATTAATGCCGTGATCGCTTTTCGCTCAGGCAAAGTGATCTCAGGATTCCAGACATCCATCAACAAACATATTCGAGTTTTTTTGCTATTGTTCCATGCCTCGTGCTCATGACTATAATCAAACAACAAGCATTTTCCATTTTCCCATTCTCTAGTTTCATTAACGACTCGGATTAAACAGTTTTCAGGGATATCGATAGCAAAATGTAAATTTAGCGTGAAATTCCACAGATCACAATGAGGAGGAACATGCACACCTGGCTTTAAAATGGAGTAATGCATTTCGCCAAATGGACACAATAAGTTTTTTAAATCCTCTTGCATAAATTTAGCGGTTATTGGTACTAAATTAAAGCTTTCCGTATGAGGCTTTTCATCTTTATATAGATATATTGCTTTCCAATCATTCATGGTTACTTGGTAGTGATCATAACTAGTTAGAAGGTCAATATTTGGCTTTAATTTATCAATTTCTTTTCTAATCACAGGATATAGCGCTTCTAATTTTTGAGCAGCATTTTCTATTTCTGGGTAATCTTCAATATTGCGCCAAGGCTCCGATGAGATCCCGGGTAATACATATTTTGCTTTAGCCTGCGTTAGTTTTCGATGATTATTGGGTGAGACCAGCATTGATTCAACTTTGGAGAGAGCATCCATACCATATTCTTCTCTCAACTCATCAAAAATAGCAGTTAAATTATCAGTTAGCATAAATTTCTCCTGTATTTTTATAAAATTTGCCATCATATTTAGTTCGCATTTTCATTAGCATTTCTAGTAATAAATCTGATGTGACTATCGGCCCCCTTGAATTTAACTGCTTAGTGTCGTTTTTAATTGGCAAATTCCCCACATCCGCCCATTTCAAATAATCCTTCTCATCAATATAACAGCGTGTTTGATTACTATTTTCCACATGTAGGCAATAGGGGACATCTAGAAGGCCTTTCTTGAAAGCTAACGGTAGACTTTTACTTAAATCATCATCAATATTTAAAACTGCATCAATCATGCTTCTTGCTTCTGTATAAATAACTTCGAACTCTTGCTCATCAATGATGAAATCATTGTCATTCCCCTCCTCGGAGACTGCATACGCCATTTCAAGAGACGCCACATTTTCTTCTATAGTTGGTATTCGATAAGCCTCTAATGGAGTTTTCACAATTAATCGTTCACACTTTGAAAATTTTGCAATTTGCGCACTATCAGAGATCAACTTAATAGACCCATATAATGATGTTGGAAATACCCCCATATAGCCGTACATAACTGTGTGCCAATTCAAACCAGATAGAAATTCTGCACCCAATTTTTTCAGCACAGCAATTGCTGTAATATCTTGCACTGGATTGATGCATTGCGCATAACTAAGCGAAACACTATTAATGCCATAGCACTTAAAAAAAAGGCCCTCCAAAACCCCTAATGCGATTAATAAACTGGGTGGGCATAACTGCCCCAACATGCAGCCAGCAAAACTTTCAATATGTGGTTCATAGCCTTCTCTGCGAGAATTTGAAAAAATATGACAACTCTCAATCCAATTTTGAATAGCATCTTTAATTGCAACTCTGCTATATGGCAAGCAATATGATATCGGGCCACCTTCTGTCGCATCAATATTGCTTTGTATAATGGTTTTGAAAATATCTCTTGGCAAGGCTGTTCCGTGACGCACTTGCACTGAAAAATCGTTTTTATCTGTAATCGAGCCCAATAGTTCTTTTGTCTGTTCTGCACCATGGGTAACGATAGGAAATCCATTTAGATGCTCATTGTTTCTCAATGCTTTTCTAGCATCTTCATATTTATTTACTCGCGTATAGCTATCTAATGTAATCGTACCAATTGTTGGTGCCTGAGCCTGGTAAACTGCTTTTAGCCCAGCACCCATATCCGTTAGCTTACCAAAGCCCATTCTCGGCTGAACAATTAGCTGATTAAGCTTTCTATTCATATCAACATAAGTCGAAAACGATATGCTCATTTAAGCCGCCAAACCAATTTTATTTTCAAAAAATGTATTAAGTTCCTTCAGATAATTCATGAAATCTCGGATACTTTCATTTCCACCAAATACTCCATCAAAACCTGCTTTCTGTAATTTATCGATGTATTGATTATTATCGTCACCTTTAGTACCCAATTTACCGCCAATAACCAAACAGGTGTCTTTAATAACATGACATGCTCTAACTGCTTGAGCTAAATAAACACCCTCAATATTGGCATGACCATTAATAGAACTTACCGTAATCATATCTGGACGATAATGATGCGCCTTTTTCAACAATAAATCTGTAGGAACACAGGAACCAAGATTTATTACTTCATGTCCTAATTCTTCAAGATATAACTGCATAAATACTAAATTCCAAGTATGTGAATCTGATGATATTGTTGTCAGTAATATTTTCATGATTTCTGCTCCAATAATTAAAATATAAAATCTGTATTAATACTTCGATCAAATAAACAAACGTCACTAATTAACTCTTTGCCGCAAATATATTTCAGCAATCGTTGCATACCAATCCCGCAACCTGCAGTTCTTGGAATTAATCCTTTTTTTGCTATTTCCAAATAATTTTCATATGGCGCTAAGTCCATATCTAATTCATCCATGCGACGTATTATTTGTTTGTATTCATACTCACGTTCAGCACCAGACAAACCCTCTCCAAAACCTTCGGGATAAACAATATCGAAGTTTTGATAGGTACCAGGATTATCTAAATCTTCTTTATCATAAAATTCTCTTTTGAAATTAGTGATGAATGTTGGTACCGTAGATTTTCTTGATATTTTTTCACAAAACTCATCAACTTCAGCTAAAGGCATCCCAACCGTTGAATAGATGGGGAAGGATTTTGGCAGTTCTGGTAATTCACGGCCTAACGCTGCCAATTGTTCTGCACATCTTTCTTTAATCTCTGAAAACAGATGAAGATACAATTTTTCTATGAATTTAATCACATCATCTATAGATGCATCTTTTATTTCAATATCAAACTGTGAAAATTCGAGCAAATGGTTTGAAGATGATTTCTTATTAGCTAATTCCAATCGGATATTCGGAGCCATAATAAGAATTTTATCTGTATTTAAACCCATTAAAGCTAACTGCTTATGGAAAATCATACTTGCTGTCAATTTTAATTTATGTTGCTCATACTTGATTTCCGCTGGGTAAACATCATGATTTAGCGGATCAGTGATAGGTGACATTAAAATAGGCATAATTTGCTTGAAGCCATTATCAAATGCAAAATTTTGCATAACATTTAGTAATACATTTTGGATGTCTAATATTGCAGTCATTTCATTTCTGTTTATATGTTTTAAAAAATTATCTACTGATTTCATGATAATATTTCCTCTATATTTTACTAAAGTTTATTATTTAGCTATTATGCTTTGAGCCATCTCCACCTTGCACCATCCTTTATTTAAGATGAAAAACCTAGCGATTATAAAAGCAACCAGGTAAACAACAATCAATACTGAAAAAGCGTACCTGTAGCTCAACAATGGCGTATGCTTCACAGAAAACACCTCAAGCAACTTTCCAATCAAGGGTTGAAAAATCGCACCAGATATTACAACTGCCATATTATTAATTGCGATAGCTGTGCCACGGTTAAATGATAGGTTATTTTCCTTAACTAGCGTAAAGCTTAAG
>NVSS01000062.1 GCA_002732805.1 Coxiella sp. (in: g-proteobacteria) | reverse complement strand
TGCCACTTCAGGATTTCCATCTGTAATAGTATTTAATACAATAGTATCTTGCGCAACAGCACGTTCAGTCATGAGGGTTCCTATGCTTGCGCTGCGCCTTTGAGCAGGCCTTGTTTCAATGACGCAACAACAACATCAATTGCATTTTGCTGAGGTTGGTGCTTGTGATAAACACGCCGCATTAATTGCGTCACCTGCTCACGCGTAATGAGATTAAACTCAGGCATTTCCGGGTATTTACTGGAATCATCAAACAAGCGGAAAAACATGGCTTTTAGCACCACGTATTGACGATCTTTTTCAGTTTTATAGGTATTCAAGCGTTCATACAAGTCATCAAAACTCGTACGTTGTAATACTAATGTTTTCATTGAAACGTTGGTCATGCCGTCTGGGTAATCAGCAATAGCATCATAAAGATGTGCTTTACCTAGGCCATGGAATAAGCAAAATTGGCCCACGTCCGCGCCAAATAGTGTCTCTAATGTCGCATTACCATCGGTATGATGGTGTTTATTGGCATGATCCGGTTCTGTATAAAACCGCGCAATGTCATGCAGTAAGCCGCCTAACATGTCCTCATCAGGTGCGCCGGCATGCCATAAGAACGTCGCAAATTCTAAACCGTGTAATAATTCAGTCGCTGGCTCCGCATTACCATCGATCGTAAAGTAATCGTCATTTGAATATTTTCCGTCATAAAACACCTCAAGCAGTAAGGCTAAGCTATCGGGCAAGGCATCTGTTGGTGTGAGATCTTGCGTTAGCGGCAGTGACAAAACAGCTTCTTGAGGTAATTTTAACACCTCCAGATCGTTCCAATTTAAACGCTGAAAAAATGAATCCCGTGTCCACTCACAGCCTTGTGGAAATACCGTTTTCAACGTGCTGTTAGAAAAGAGTTTCTGTGAAAAATAATCAATCGTTTGCATTGCCGATCCTTTGTTTATTCACCTTGCTTAAGGCTCGCCTCAATAAAGCGATCCAGGTCACCATCCAATACCGCTTGTGTATTGGTATGCTCGACACCTGTACGTAAGTCTTTTATTCGCGACTGATCCAGCACATATGATCGTATCTGGCGCCCCCAACCAATATCTGATTTACTCTCTTCCATTGCTTGTTTTTGTTCATTGCGTTTTAGCATTTCATGCTCGTATAATTTAGCTTTCAATTGCTTCATCGCGCCATCTCGGTTTTTATGTTGTGAACGATCACTTTGACATTGCACCACGATATTCGTCGGTGCATGCGTAATACGAACAGCGGAATCCGTCGTATTGACATGCTGCCCGCCCGCACCACTGGAACGGTAGGTATCGATACGTAAATCAGCCGGGTTAATATCCACTTCAAAATCATCATCTATTTCAGGCGCGACAAATACGGCTGCAAATGACGTATGGCGCCGGTTACCCGAATCGAAAGGTGATTTACGCACTAAACGATGCACGCCTGTTTCAGTACGCAACCAACCAAACGCGTAATCACCCTCGAAATGAATGGTCGCACTCTTAATTCCCGCCACGTCACCTGAAGATACTTCCATCAGGGTCGTTTTAAAGCCGTGCTGATCCCCCCAACGCAAGTACATACGTAAAATCATTTCTGCCCAATCTTGTGCCTCAGTACCACCTGAGCCCGATTGAATATCCAAATACGCATTATTCGCATCCATCTCACCATTAAACATGCGGCGAAACTCAAGCGCTTCAACGGTTGATTGATACTGGTCTATCTCTTGTGAAATGTCGTCGATCGTCTGTTGATCGTTTTCGGACTGTGCCATCTCTAGCAACTCGGCAGTATCCACCAGCCCACTGGACAATTGATCAATAGCATTAACCACATTTTCGAGCTGAACACGCTCTTTCCCCATAGCCTGGGCCCGTTCGGGATCATTCCAGATATCCGGATTTTCTAGCTCACGCTGTACTTCAAGCAAACGGCGGCGTTTCGACTCAACGTCAAAGATACCCCCGAATGGCTTGTGTTCTTGATGTTAACTCTTTGATTGCCGTATGCAGCGCATTGATTTCAAGCATCCCATCACCCTTATAATTGCGTAATGCCACATACTATCACTACCAATCATCGAAATCACTACCATGCCCCATCATATACGTCTTCGCTTCTTCTTCCCAACCACATAATCTAAGCTCCAATGCGCACAGCTTGATCATCATAAAGCTAATGACCCTTTTCAATGGCGATACGGTTTCTTGACGCTTGGTCAACTGCCAAATGCTCCCGAGGTCCGGTTGATGGAAATTGCGTAGCCATGACAGCCTATGACAAAAATTCGATAGCTTAAACTGATGTGAGTCCTGATGGACTGACATCTGTACGCCAACGTAACAACTACCGTCATTCGTGTACTCAATATCCGTAATCCTATATAACGGGTGATCTTTATCCTGATTTTGACTCATTTCTGTCTCCTTTTTGATCACAGGGAGACCAGCTTAGCAAATCAGACGGGGGCCGGATAATAGCAATGGACATATTTTTGCACTAGATCAAGTTTACCTTTAGAATGGGGTCCTCATTTTTAACAACATGCTGAGCGCAAGCAATGCCCCTAAAAGCAACCATCAAAATACTGTTTTCTTTAGCCATATTAGCGCTGCTATTTCATGAAGTTCACCTAGAAAAAGCGCTACCTTACTTTAAACAAATGAATTTTTCTTACTTGGCGCTCACCGCTACTGTTTTATTGTTTGGTTACTTGATTGCCGTATTTCGTTGGACCCTCATTATGAAATCACTCAAAGCACCCGCAGCCCCCCTGTTTTATCTGAAGACCTATCTCAAAGCAATTATGTTCAATCAAATCCTACCCTCAAATATCGGTGGTGATGGCTATCGCATGTTTGAAATTACAAAACTCGGCATCAGTAAACGTCTGGCGATCACCAGTGTACTCGCAGACCGTGCTATTGGCGCCTCTGGTTTGGTGGTTATTGCACTGTTTTCACTGCCGATTAGTTACCATCTACTGCCACATAAACTTTTTCTTATCGTTCTCAGTACCGTCGTTGTGAGCCTAAGTGGCATCACCTTTATTATCTTCTTACATCGCATTAGAATTCGTTTTTTAGAAAAATATTTTCGCTGGTTCTATGACTTATCAAATACGCTAAAAGATTCGTATAGCAGCGTGACAGATCTGTTATTTAAATTACTCCTCAGCGTCATTACAAATCTTTGTGCCACTGTGTGCTTTTATTTAATCGCTTGTGCGCTGCATGTACCTTGCCGCCTTTCTGATTTTCTTGTGATTATCCCACTCGTTACCTTGATATCAATGATCCCCATTTCAATGGCGGGCTGGGGCGTACGCGAAAGCGCCATGGTCTTATTAGGCGCTGCCATCGGCATCCATCACCCTGCCGCACTAGCCATTTCACTGATTTATGGCATGACGTCAATCGTCACTAGCCTCCCCGGATTTTACCTCTATTTTATCCACAAAGATCCTGCTATACCCAGTCTCTCGACCTAAATTTTGGCGCAGTTACCCTTATTAGTGACACCTACGGTGCAATCGCAGTCAAAATAACTCTTTTAGGCGCCGGATATCCTTCAACCGTTAGCTGAGGATCATTCGGATCAAGAAACTGAGATAGAGAATGAAATTTCATCCACGGTGTACTGCGCTGCTCTTGCACTGTCGTAACCGACTCATTGATACACTGAACACGCTGAAATCCGATTCGTTTCAACCACCCCACCAATTCATCCACACTGGGTATAAACCAAATATTTCGCATTTGGGCATAACGATGGGACGGCAGCAACACGTGGCCTTTACCACCATCAATAACTAATGTTTCTAACACTAACTCACCACCCGGCCTTAATAAATGTCGTATGTGATAAAGGTGATCAAGCGGAGATCGTCGGTGGTAGAGTACCCCCATCGAGAATACGGTATCAAAAACGGGCAATCGATCCGGGACTTGATCAATACCAATAGGCAATAATGAGATGGGTGGTTGTTGTGGTAAGCCAGAACATAGTGCGGTAAATTGCATCAATGCTGATAAACTAGGATCTACCCCAACGACATGAGCCGCACCAGCACCCAGCATTCTAAAGGCATAATATCCGTTACCACACCCAATATCCAAAACACGACGCCCCGCTAACGACTCAATCCCTGACATCAAGCGGTCCCACTTCCAATCCGAGCGCCACTCCGCATCTACTGTAATACCAAAAAATTCAAAAGGCCCTTTACGCCATGGCGATAATGACATTAACAACTGGCGAAGTGAATCACGTTGTTCATTACTGCAATCATCAGATTTTCCCACGCTAACACGAGGCGAATTAAAATCAAACGAGGTAGTGGACAATAAGGATAATAATTGAAATGCGTCAGGCCATTGAGACAGCTTTCCGCTCATACCGAGACGAAAAACGTGTTCGAGATGTGATTCTAATGATGGAATCCAGCTTTGTAATTCCATGTCGGCTAAGTTATTCAACGCCTTATCTAGGTGAAAAGGTAAGGACGATACCAACGAAGGCGTCATGATTTTAATGCCAATAAGGACACAAAATTAAAAGCCTGATGGACGGTAATGACCTTAGAAAAACCTGCTTGCAACAGCGCTGTGCGATATTGCTCTTGTGTTTGTGAAATCAATACCCCCTCCAGCGCCTCTTTTTTACTGCTAATTTCCAGTTTACTATAACCATTTTCTGCTTTAAATTGATGGTGTAACGCGTTTAAAATCACATTGGTTGCACTATCGTTATTTAAAATTTTCTCCGATAAAATCAATACACCCCCCGGAACCAACCCATCAAAAATTGACTTTAAAAGAAGGGGTCTTTTGTTTAATCCTAAAAATTGCAACGTAAAGTTCAGCAACACGAGAGACGATTCCGTCATAACAGAAGACATGATATCTTCACAACGAAATTCCATAGGCACGGCCACTTGTAGCGTCGACATATTAAGTTGGCACTGCTCAATCATCGGCGCCGAATTATCAATAGCAACGATACGCCCCTTACGCTTATTAACGATTTCAGCGCACGCTATCGCGGAAGCCCCTGTTGAACAGCCTAAATCATAACAGGCCGTAGCGGGTATAAAATACTGCTCAGCGATGACACGAATTAGCGATAACGTAAACGCGTATCCTGGCACAGAACGTCGAATCATGTTATCAAAAACGTTAACCACAGACGAATCAAATTGAAACGACTCGATCAAATCCGAGCGCTCTATATAAAAAGTATCTCTCATACTCCCTTCATTGTGAGCAAATACTCACCGTTTAAATTAGCAAAAATCAATGACATAAATCAGAACTTCTTAATTTTTCTATTTATTACGGCTCTGTCGCAAATTCAGCCGATTGGTTGTGATTTTAGCTCAAGTACTACTATTGAGGCAAGGGTATGATCCGCCTTAAGAGTTGGCACTAGGCAATGATCTGAAAAACCTAGCTTCTATTGAAATGCCCACTTGTCCAGAAGAAAACGTTAAGGAATTCTTAATAACCCCTTAATAATTGCGCACTATGATTGTACTTATCTATAGATAAGGGCTCACAATAATGTACACATCATCATGGCAAATTAGCAAAGCTTTTTTGAAAAGCGCGATTACTTTTTTAAGAAATAACAAAGACTTACTTTGGTTGCCTGCCGCTACCTTGGTTTTTTATGGCCTCTCCGTCTTTGTTGAGTTCAATTACTTATTTGCTGAATCGCTCAACCTAGCGAAAAACATCACACCAACAGCACTGACCGTCAGCCTGACTATCATGGTGTTACTCCTACTCGTCATCACCAACTTACTGTCTTGTACCTTTTATGTCTGTACACTACATCGCTTACAAAATAAGCCTTGTACTATTGGGCAGGGCCTTAATGAATCCAAACGCTTTATTCTGAAAATGCTGGCATGGTCGAGCATTAAACTCGTGATGGATATTATCTTTCGCGCCGTTGCGAGCCTTGGACGTTTCGGTCGTATTGTTGAAATATTCATGCAAGTGTCATGGGGAATTCTCAACTTATTCGTATTACCGATTATGATCATGCAAAATGTGGGCCCGATTACCGCACTTAAACGATCAGGCGCCATGGTTAAAAAGAACTGGCGTAAAAATTTCAGTATCTCTTTTTTACTGAGTTTAGTAACGATCGCCTTTGTCGTGATCGGCTATTTTCTAATGAATTCGATGCAAGTTAGCCCATTCGCTTACTCGACACGTACTGTCTACCTTCTTGGTACGCTTGTTACCATTTGGTTTTTGCTCTTTAGCTTGGTCATGAGACCCCTATTACAGATCTCTAATGCTGCACTGTACTTATTTAACAGTGACCAAAAAGAGATAGCGTATTTTGATAACGCTGCCCTACAGAACGCTTTTGTTGAAAGACGCCGACGTTTCTTTTAAGAACTACTGATAAATAGCCGGTTAGCGACCGCTGCGGCACAATTCAAACCATTGATGATGAAATAAAAGAATTTAGATAAAGAGTGGGTCGTGTGGGATTTGAACCTACGACCAATTGGTTAAAAGCCAACTGCTCTACCAACTGAGCTAACGACCCATATTATTTCGTTATCACTTATTGGAATATGAGATGATATCAATTTTCTCAGAAATAACAAGCAGTTTAGGTGATTAAATTTTAACCACAACGGTATTGAGCATTTTAGCTATCAATGGCATAGTCTAAAAATGCTAAAATCATTTACACTTATCGAGATTCTGATCGTTATTGCCATTATCGGGATCCTGTCTGCCATCAGTTATCCGCTTTACACACGCCACCTTGCCAAGGTCCACCGCAATCAAGCTAAAGTCATACTGCTCGAGATGGCCAATCGCCTTGAGGAGCAGCACAGCATCAACGGCACCTATAAACTCACCGAGACAGGGGTAATATTGCCCATTACCGCTGATAAGCTACCCTATCAGTTTACGCTAAGCAAAAGCACGCAACATAGCTTCCTGCTCAACGCCATACCCAATACGCACCAACCCTCTTTTTATAAACAGTGCCGTATCCTGACCTTAGATCAGAATGGGCAGCACTGCTGGCCGTGATTGGGGACGGGGGTGTTATCTGTAATAACGCGTCAATTGCTCACCTGCTTTTTTTAATAACGGGATATCCAGGGCAGCACGATACTGATGATGCCCAAGTGGCCCATTCAGTGTGTAATCACCGCCCGGATAAACACGCGTTATTTGCTTTGGTGTTACATAGGCATAATCCGTATAACTACCCGAAATAAAATAAGGGCGCCCACCTTGTGTAAACAACGATTTTCCTACCGTATAATCACGCAGTGGATTTTGACAATTTAATACCTTTTTCATTAAGGTTGGCACCACATCAAAATTCGTCGCAAAATAATCACGGCGCTGTGGCTTCATGCCCGGCCAGTAAATCAACATAGGTATATGCAATTGGTACGGTGTATAAGCACTCGCATGGCTCCAATAATCCATGTGCTGATCATTTTGCTGCTCACCATGATCGGCCGTCACAACCACAATCGTATTTTTTAATAAATGTTGCTGCTTGAGTTTCGCAATCACTTTTTCCGCCTGTTGATCCAGAAAATAAGCGGCATTATGGTAGCGATTTGTATAAGGCGTAGGATTCGTGTGCGCGGTCAATGAAAAACGTGCGCATTGTGCTATTGCAGGCTCGAAGGGTGTCATATGCTCATGCGCTGATCCTTCACAATAATTATGTATGGCATCATAGAAAATAAAGCCAAAAAACGGCTTGGATTTATTACGCTTTGTAACAAATTGATTGAACAATTTTGTGATGCGCTTGTCACGTGCAACAGAGGTATCTCCCTTGGTGTCCGTGCGCAATGGCTTAATATCCACAAACACATTTTTATTAAACTGCGGAAATAACAAGGAGGCACTGGCAAAAATGCCCGTTTGATAGCCTGCTTTCTGTAGCTGCTTAATAAAAACAGGTCCTTTCTTTTGATCGACCGTCGACTGCCAATAGTTCGCCGGTATCCCATAAAATAAGGAGAACACACCGGGCTGCGTGCAATTACCCCCGCTATAAACATCATCAAATTGAACCGTCTTTTTAGCAAAACGAGACATATTAGGCATCACGGTAGGGTTCATTGCATCATATCGCAATGTATCAAATACTAAAAATAGTATATTCGGTTTCTTTTTAGGCGGCGAACAACGCATTGGGTGCAATGGATAGTGCAATGGATTATTAGTCTGATCGGTTTGAATGGACACCTGTGCCGTCGCTGTTTTCCAAACACGGTGATCACTATAGCTTCCCGGCACCAGCCAATTATAAACAATTTGGTAATACGGCACCAAGCGTGCCATTTTAAGCAACAAGTGGCTATCAGTATCATCAAAACGGTACTTTGGTGGGACGACAACGACAAATGCCATCAGCACATACGAAATACACACGGTCGACACCAATACAATACCCACTTTAATCCCTGTTTTGCGGCGCATCATAGTAGAATGCTTTAGGCGTCGCCATACATAACGCGCGATCAATAGCTCAATAATAATAATCGCAACAATAACGAATGCAAAGAACGCATATTCAACCGTTGATAACGGTATCTCCTCACCTAAGGCGCCCGATTTAAGAATCGTAACACCCACAACAAATTGGTGGGAATGATAAAGACGATACGCAAACCGATCCAAGACTTGCGCAATGAGAACAGCTAAGCCCAATAACGTTGCCAAGGAAAAAACAAATCCTTTACGCGGTATTAGCCATGCAAAAAATAGAACCACCAGTGCTGCCACGCCATTAATAATAGTGGCGTGCGCAATATAAGACACTGCCAGGAAAAAATAGGCCAACGACAAATTACCGATAGTGGCGCCATGCACCGCCGACAAGGCCGGTATGATAACGAGATAAGACGCCTGAATCATAATCGAAAGAATTATGTTCGCAAAAAAGAACCACCCCACCCAACGCATGAGCAGTCGCTTACCTGAATTCATCATAGATACTCCATCATAAGGTACAAAATCGAAGCATTCTACAGGAATAAAGCTGTCCCGCGCAATGGTGTGATTAAAAATAGAACGCCTTTACGTCATGCAGAACGGGTTAGGAACTAAAGTTCACCTACTTAACTTATCAAACCACAAAAAATACGTGAAAATCAGGCATGAAGCATACCTGAGTAACGAATGTGCAGGATTATATATTGCACACACCGTCGCAATCCCTCACTCCACGACAAAGGGAACATAAACAGCGCCGCCTGTTTATTACGGAGTGTTTCTGCAAGCAGTCGACCATATCATATAAGATTTGCCGACGAAGATTGAGGTGTCGTTATGGCATTTATTCCAGTTGTGATCCAGACGAGACTAAAGCTTTTTGCCTTTAGCTGTCAAAGTGCCTTGTTGCTGCAACAGCGGCATTAAAACCTGACCTAAATCACCGGCTGCCCCAGTTAATAATATATTCATAAAAACTCCAATGCGTTAAATTTTAACACGCACCGGCAAAATCATCATATTTAACCCCATGACATAGAGTTGGCGTTGAATCGACAGCGCTGTTTTTCCGTGTAGTACTTTCTGCATCCAACTTCCACCTGGGAAAATTAATTGGCTTGCAAAGTACGTTGCATGAGGGAATCGTTCACTGAGTTTCTTCACACTTTTTTTGATTTGCTCAGTAGGATCTACCGCTACGTTTAGTTCATAATCTGCAGCATATCCATGCTTGTGACAAAAAGAAACGAAATAGTCCAGCTCCTTTTGACTCTTTACTTGGAGCGCTTCAATTTGTTGTTTCGCCACAAAGGATTGCGAATCAATAAGCGCAACACTCACAAATAAAAAGCTTTTATAATGGTCGGGGAACATACGGATGATATTAAGCAAAGTGTGCATTGCCACGCCTGGAGAATTTGAAACAAAAATAACTGCAATCGGGTTGTTTGGATCCATAGGCGGTTCTGCATACTGTTCATTCTCGACCTCAGGACACAACGATTCATCCAGCGATTCCAGCATACGGCCACTCTCTCGATAGGCACGCGCAACCTTCCAGCAAAGACAAAGCGCTGCTACAATCAATAACACACCAATCCACGAACCCTTTTCAAAACTCGTCATGAGGACAAACACAAAAATCACGGTACAAATTAACGTACCTGTACCAATTAATAAGAGATAAGCGCCACGTGCTTGCCATTTTTCTTTAGTGCTCGACCAGTAATAGCGGCACAATCCCGCCAACGCCAACATAAAGGCTAAAAATACGCACATACTATAGATAACAACCAGAATACTCACGCGTCCGTCCGTTATGTAAATTAATACCAGCGCAGCAATGCCTAAAAATATAATGCCATTTTGGCGCACTAAGCGGCTGGATATACTGGCAAATGCCCTAGGCACCCACTGATCAACCGCCATATTAGCCAGCACCGATGGCCCGCCCAAAAATCCAGTATTTGCAGCCACAAAAAGCAATCCCGCTTCAAACATCAGTGTGATCGATACGGTTGCATGTCCCCAAGGACTACTACCAATCATTTGATAAAATACGGTGGCATTGAGTGTTTGTCCTGGAACGGGGTGTACGTGCCACAATAAATACAATAATAAGATACCACCGGCCATCAAGCTTAAGGCAATCGCCATGTACAACATCACCCACTGGCCTGTTTTGACACGTGGCTCTTCTAACATATTCACATTGTTAGAAACCGCCTCAAGACCCGTATACGTACCACCACCTTGCGCATAGGCATGTAGCATTAATGCCGTAATAAAAACGAGCCCCCATTGATCCTTCAATCCCGCAAAGGTAACGCCCGCATTATCATAAACACGTGTAAATTGATCGGAATGAACACCAATACCATATATAATAAGCCCGGCATGCAATATCATAAAACCGACAAAAATAACCATTAATATTTTAATGGACTCTTTCATGCCACGCATATTGAGGTAAATCAGCAAGAAAATAACGATGGTATCGCACAGCTGTATCATTGCATTATGATGATAGCCAAAAATACTAAACAAGGCTTGATTTCCACTGGCGACCGAGATTGCAATCGTTAGAATATAATCAAGGATCAATGCTACCCCCGCCACGAGACCGGCATAAGGACCCAACAGATAGGTCGCCACCTTGTAGCCACCACCGCCATTGGGAAAAAGAGAGATCACATGATTGTAGGCAAACGCAATAATAAAAACGGTGATGGCCGTTGCAAACACCAGCCACCACGCTAAGGCCTGGTGCGTGCCAAGCGCAAGAAATGCTTGCTGAGGACCATAACACGATGAAGAAAGTCCATCTGCTCCCAGACCC
>NVSS01000061.1 GCA_002732805.1 Coxiella sp. (in: g-proteobacteria) | reverse complement strand
ACTATTGCGGAAACGTTGTGCCAAAGCCCAACCCGCCATGTCAGGCAAACCAACGTCTAATATGAGCAAATCAAAACGGTACTCTTTAAACAATTGAATGGCCTTTTTAGCCGTATCCGCAATTTTAACGTCACAGTCCAATTGTGTAAACTTACTCCCCTGCGAACGCTGTGCAATGACATTGTCCTCAACGATGAGTATGTTAGTCCCCGCATAGGATTTTTGTTGTGCTAATGGGTCGTTTGCATCTGTCGCACACGCCACTGGTGGTGTCTGCTCGGATAACGTAAATGGAATATCAACACAAAACGTCGTACCTTCTTGTTCACGACTTTGTACATTAACACGGCCTTCCATTTGCTCAACATAACGTTTCACCATGTACAATCCAACGCCCGTACCTTTATGCTGTTCACGAAAGGATGCTGATAACCGATTAAATTTCTCAAAAATAAAATCCAGTTTATCCGACGGAATACCAATGCCCGTGTCTTTAACTTCGATGCGAATACGGCAGCTGGATTCATTTGTTTCAAGTAACTCTACCGCTAAACTCACATTCCCTTTCGGCTCTGTAAATTTTAGTGCATTACTCAATAAGTTCATAATGACACGCTGCAACAATAAATGTTGGCCTATAATAGTAATAGGTAAATCAGTCGCATAGTGTAACTCAAAATTGATTGCCTTTTCTAATACTTTAGGCATCATAATGTTGACGGAATTATTAATGAGTTTTTGTAAATTAAATACTTGTGATGTACTGTCTTCGCTGGCTGAATCGATACGCACTACGTTTAATATGGCGTCAATCAATACGAGCAAGTCACCGCTTGCCTCCAATAAATACGTAGCATCTTGGGCAATACTGGCATCATTTGTTTTACCTAATATATCTTCAGCTAACGACTGAATACCCGATAACGGTGTCCGTAGATCGTGGCTCATATTAGCGATAAACTCACTCTTAACTTGACTGGCTTGTTCGGCTTTTAATTTTTCGTTACGCAGCGCTTCTTCAATATCTTTTTGCGCTGTAATATCAATTGAGGTGCCGATAATACCAACCACGACCCCATCAAGATTATGCAATGGCGCTTTTTTTGAGATATACGTCCGGCCCTTACCTTCAGAGGTGGTCACCGATTCCTCCAGGACATACGGCTTTCCTGACGCCATGATTTCTTCATCCATTCGACGCAATTCAGTTGCTTGCTCGCCCCAAATAAGATCAGCATCCGTTTTATCAATGATCTCACGCGCGCTGTGAAATCCTAGAGATTTAGCTTGCTCTAAGTTCGCTCCAAGATAATGCCCATCACAATCTTTCCAGTATAGGTGCCCAGGAAACTCAGCTAAAATATCTTCTAATGCAATCTCTTGATCAGACACTAGATATTTTTTTTTCATAACAATTTATCCAGTAACAATTTACTAATACGCCCTCGTTGGCGAAGTCGAAGGTGAAGGTGAAGGCACTGATTGCGGACGCCGTTTATCGGCCTCTTCAGCACCACATGATGGAATGCGTTTCCTGCGAAACACTACCGCTCCCTCCTTTGGTTCAACGATAATTGGAGAAAACGCAGACGGATGACCAACACCTAACGGTATTACGTCTTTTGTATCGCCGCCACTAACCATGTCATGCCGATGACCTTCGTTCATCCCCGCAGCGATACAAAGGTAAAATAGCTGTAATCTATGAAAAAAATCGCAATCCATTCCAACCCCATCCGCTAAAAAACACATGATCCCCAGCATGTGCTTTCTCTCTTGTGGCGGTATCATTGCTTTCAAATTTGTATGCTTATTTTTCCAAGCATCACACATAGCGACGGCGCTCACAATCTCGTTGGGAGATAGTGCTTCTCCTTTTCGATAGCGTGCAACGAGCCCTTGTAACGAAGTCACATCGGCTTGTGCCAATTCAGCCTCGTGCTTATGTCCAGAAATTGCCGCCAACTCAGACATTAGGTGAATATCTTTCTCATCGTCCGCTGTCACCAATTTTGTAGGTGGTATCCAGAATGCATCAATCTCAAAAGTAGAACCATGCAATATTTTTCCCCAGTATGTCACCAATTTTTTCATTACCTCAGTATGCTTACCACCATAACAAATGGCACGGAAATCACGTACCAAAAAATACATAAGCACTGCTTCCATTGACAAATGCAGCTTCGTTACCATCTGGTGCGTATGATTACCAGGGTTTCGTTTGAGACGTAAATCTTTTCCTTTTAAAAATTCAGTTTGGCCGCTACGAATTATTTCATACAACAGTGAGGTTTTATTTCCATAGGCCTCTTCAACTTCGCTAACCTTATTTAAAAACAGGATTTCCTCGCTGCGGTAGTAGTCGTTTAAAGCGGATCCCCACACGTAATTTAATTTGGGATCAGTATTTGATATAGACGCTTTTGATTCTACAAACAGGCCATGCGCTACCTTAATACCTTTAGTATAACGCCCTAAATATTTGTGAAAATCATCACCTTTACGCGGATAGGTTGTTGGCTTTGATGGTGTAATATCGCGGTCACCCTGCGCCACACGTTTACTATGCTCTTCAATCTCAAGAGACTCTATAACTTGTGTTTCCCAGGCACCGCCCAATTCTGGCGTTGCAATAACGCATACATCTGAACCTTTTAGGTGTGCCCACACACCACCGTCTTTTGTTAATATACGGCCCATGGCCAAACGGGTCCATGCTGCACGACGCGCTTCGTCACTTGGTGTATGACTCAATAAGACAGCAACGGATCGCTCATCGCCAGCCTTCTTCTCTGGGATAATATAACCTTCTCCAAGACGACTCGGCATTAACGACACCCTTTAAGGTTATTTTTATGCTGCATAATACTCCCTAAATATAGCTATATTTCTACCACAAAATCCACTTGTATCCAACTAACACTATCGTGTTATTCCACTACTTTCCGACCTCAATTAGATTAAAAAAATAAACAGCTATGCTTGGGGTAACCATTGAATCAGCTTTTCTGTTAATTGATTCATACTAATCGGTTTTACTAAGACATCATTCATTCCTGACTCCAAGCAAGCCACTTTATCAGATTCGAAGGCATGCGCGGTTACCGCAATAATAGGAAGCTCTAATTTTGATTTTTGACGTCGAATTTCAGACGCAATTAAAAAACCATCCATATCGGGTAAACTAATATCAAGGAATATCAAATTAAAGTTACCTGATTTCAGGTGCTCTAACGCAGATTGACCACTTTCAGCTAATTGCACATCAACCTCAAAATCTTCTAGCATTAATTGTAGTACACGGCTATTCAATGGATTATCTTCAACGATGAGTACCGCACCTTTTAGACGGTCTAATTGCGCTTTACTAAACGTCGAAGCCGTCAATATTCGGGGTTCACGCGTTTCAATCGGAACTGAGAACTTAAAGGTCGAACCCTTGCCCACCCTGCTTTCGACGCCAATCTCACCGCCCATTGCTGTGACCAACTCGCTACAAATAGCCAGTCCAAGCCCAACACCCGCATAACGGCGGCTATATTTCGAATCAACCTGAACAAAGCGTTCAAAAATTAGGTCGCATTTTTGAGGTAAAATACCAATGCCGGTATCAACAACCGAACATACCAGATGCAACATGTCATCAATTTTTTCTAAATCAACATAAACAGATACAGTACCCAAATCCGTAAATTTAATAGCATTATTCAGCAAATTAACTAATATTTGTTTTATTCGCACGGGATCACCAAAGAATTGGTCCTCTGGTCCAAGTGCTGAATATAACGTCAGCGCTATGCCCTTTTCATCCGCCAAATGAATCACATCAGCAATGGCGCGCTCCGTGACATCACCCAGCGCAAACACACTATGCTTAATGACCAAACGCCCTTGTTCTAAACACGAAATATCAAGCACGTCATCAACCAAACTTAACAACGACGACGCTGCACCTTTTATGTCACCAATGAAGTCACACGTTTGATCATCCACATAGTGTTTTTTCATCACTTGTAACGTACCTAATATACCATTCAACGGCGTACGTAATTCATGACTCATGGTAGCAAGGAAATTAGATTTTACTGTATTTGCTGCTTCCGCCACTAGTTTTTGCTTCTTCAGCTCTTCTTGTGCTTCTTTGAGTTCGGTAATATCCGAGTAGATCCCGATAATACCTTTAATTTCATCACCATCCATTAGCGGTACTTTACTGGTTAACAACGTGACTTTTCGATTCTCTACCGTTTGCACTTCTTCAATATTCAACTTTGGCTCAGTTGCTTGCATTACTGCACGATCATCCTCAATATAACCATTAGATTCAACGTTACCCCAGGGTAAATCAAAATCACTTTTGCCTTCGATTTCGCTAGACGATTGAAGCCCGGCGGACAATGCAAATAATTTATTACACCCCATAAAAACAGAATTGACATCTTTCCAAAATAAAAAATTGGGCACTTGGTCAATAACAAAATGCATTTGTGCGATCTGTTGCTTGAGTTTCTTTATTTCTTTGTCTTTATTCATAATTCAAACTATCTCTTAGATACTTATGCCGAAAGCGCCTCAACAGATGGAGCATGCAAGGCAGAATGCCGGTCATCTTCGTGAAAGCGGGGGTGGCTAAATATATCAGATAGTCGCCGAGGAGAAACCTGCATCGCCTCAACAACCATACTTACCTGCCGTACACCATTATAAAACACAACCAGCGGTTTTGGCACTGGGCCTGGCGTGGTTGCTATAAGCTTCACAGTAGCGGCAGGACTTCCCATGCGCACGTCAGAACTATCACCGGCTAATTTATTCGTCGCATTACCCGGTATGATCGGCGCCGGCCACTCAGTGGGGTCCGCCGCTCTTGGCGCATTATGCTGAATAGAATCATCAGCTATAATTCGGCTAGTATCAGGCGCCGCTTTATCAACAATATCCATTCGTTCATCAGGAGGCGCAAACTCATCGCCTGACGACGAAGATGACCCAACTATTGGCTTTAGAAAGCGTTCTTTGCTTGACGGTGCGCCTCTTTGCTCGCACAGTGCCGCAAAAATTGACGGTCCCCTCTTCTTTTCACCCGATCTTTTAAAGTTAGAACGCCTCCTTGTTCCAGGTCCAAGTATACGTTGTTGACCCGACCCTCTTAGATGGTAACGGCTGCTCTTAGTCTCACGTTTTGATGATTCATTCGGCAAGTGAACCGTTACGGCACCAACAGCCACGAGCCCAGAAAGTAAGGCGTCATAGTTCCTTGCAGCCTTAACTATTTTATCAGCAACCCGCTTCCCTGTTTTAGCCCCATGCGCTAATTTCATATTGTACGTAGCAAGCTTCACTGATAAGTCGGCATCTGGGCAGTCAACTTCAATCCGATAAACACCAATGCCGTTACGAATATTTAATGCGCTGCTAGGGTCATGCATTGCTTCCGTCACCGCTTCAAAAATCTTGGTTTTGCCCGGCGACGTTAACTTATTGGTAACCACGACTTGGCAGGCACTCCCTACAATTTTAATATTTGCAGGCGTCAAGCCGCGCACAACACTACAAATATCGGAAACAATCTCTTCACTACGTGTCTGCAGCCCAGCCTTATCCCCTCTAATTTCTCGAAGTGCTCCCTCTACCTCACTACTGTTATTCAATAGTCTCACATTAGTCGGTTTTACACTTGTTGCTTTTGCTTGATAATACATACGACAGCCAATTTGAATGACTTCCCGGTCATCGATTGCAAGCATACAACCTTTTTCATTGAGGCCAACAAAAAATGAGGAGGCGTTACAGTCAACTGGAATCAGTAGATCCACAATGACTTTTACGCGGTAGCTATTAGGGTCTTCCATGGTAGGGTAAGCCGTTTGCCATAAGGCTGCCGTGTTATACCAAGCACCTACTGAAATAGCACTGGTCGTAAAACATTCTTCACCAAAATCTTTATGCTCACCTGTTAGGGTGACTAACCCATCAGACGTGGCAGACAATTTTTTGACATTACATTCTTCATAAAACAGAACGCCGGCATCTCTTGCTTGTTGTATCAAGCGCTCACGGCTACCTGTAATATCAAGACGCCCTTCCAATGTACGTGCAATACGTGCAACATGTTGCTGGTATACGTCGTCTAGATAGGCTACATTACTTGGATTAACGGCCGTAAAAAATTCGTCTAGTGAAACGCAACGTGCACGAACATGCTCAGGCGCCTCAGCAAGGAAGCCGCCGTAGATCTTTCTTAGGTCTGAATAGGTTTGAAAAACCGAATCCGGCCTAGGAGCAGAATCTTTTCGAATAATATAATCCACCATATGACTGTAGAAGGTCAGCTCGGGATCTAATTCAAGTAACATCATCAGTGATTCAATTAACAATGCGCCCGTCGTGACGTCGCTATAGTGGAACAAACCAACACGTCCTGGCGTACTAATACTGGCGGACGCCGGGACATCCTGCCCAGAAAAATCAACCAGTTTTTGATTAAGCCTTTCACGGGTAAACAAGGCGACTTTACCCGGACCAAGCTCACGCGCAAGACGAAGTGCCGCAATAATATGTGCATAACCGCCACCCACCAACACAGCAGGTATATAAGGCACCCCATCGATGGACATAAGTGCTTCATCACTAAACGGGTGTTTCGAATGACGTGTGCGCATAAACAACTTTCTCTATAGGTAGACTAATAACAGTACGAAATTGCCGCCATTATACAAAAAAATGAGCAAGAACTTAACATTTATTTGTATTTTTTTTACTTTATATACTAAACCAACGATTTTGTAACAATTTCATATATATCTGTCGATAAAGCTGACCGTTGTACAGCAATTCGCTCCAATTGTTCTCTCATTAAATCGCGGTAAGGTACACCATAGCGCCTCCATTGCGTCAACGGTTGCAACAACCTGGCGGCAACTTGGGGGTTGCGCTTGTTAAGGTACAATACTTGATCAGCAATAAGGCGGTAACCTTCACCATTTTCAGCATGAAACTCAGTTGCATTTGCTCCAAAAGTAGATAACAACGCATAGACATTATTTGGATTTTTTAAATCAAATGCCTCATGCTGCATTAATTCCAATACACGTTCGAAGGTATTTGGTACGGTCGATGCGGCTTGTATCGTTAGCCATTTATTGACGACCAGTGGATCATCGCTCCATTGCTCATAGAAACGCGTCAAGGCATCTGTCCGTTCTGTACAGTCCACGTGATTTAATGCCGCTAACGCGGCCAAACGATCCGTCATGTTATTGGCCTTTTTAAATTGGTCAAAGGCACGTTGACGCTCCACTTCAATACCAGACGTCACCAAGTAGGAGAGACACGTATTCTTAAAACTGCGTTGTGCGACAGCCGTGACATCATACTGATAAGCGACATCGGGATCGTTGTATTTTTCGTAACACGCTTGCCATTGATCATGCAATTCGGTCGCCAACGTCTTATAACAATAGTTACGCGCTTTAGAAATAGCATGCACATCCACAGAATCGCGCTGTTGGTGCAAATAGTTTTCTGAGGGCAGTTGCAATAAACGGCTTAAATAATCCAAATCGTCCATCTCATTGTCTAATAGCATTGAAAAGGCGTCGATCAATAATATCGGTTTCTTGAGTGCATTACCGTTAGCAATGTCATCGCTCAACGCTAAAATGTAACGTGTTGCCAATTCTTGTGCGGCATTCCAGCGTGCAAACGGGTTTTCATCGTGCTCCACTAATAACGCGAGCGCCTCATCCGAATAATCATAGCGCATCTTCACAGGTGCCGAAAAATCACGTAATAGAGACGGCAACGGTTCTTTTTCAACGGCATCAAAGGTAAATGTTTGTTCTTCTTGTGACACCACTAACACACGCGTTTCTTGCTTCCCAGCGCCCACCAAAGCAACCGAAAATGGCAAATAAAACGGTTTTTTGGCGTCTTGCCCAGGCGTTGCTGGGCACGATTGCTTAACCGTCAAAGAAAATAGTTTTTTATCGGCATCGTAATCACTTGTCACCGTCAATAACGGCGTGCCTGATTGTTCATACCAACGACGGAATTGCGTCAAGTCTTGTCCGGATGCTTCTTCCATACTCGTTATAAACTCTTCCGTTGTCACGGCTTGGCCATCGTAACGATGAAAATACAAATCCAATCCTTTGCGAAATACCTCAGGCGTAATAAGTGTTTGCACCATGCGAATCACTTCAGAGCCTTTGCGGTATACGGTGGTCGTGTAAAAATTATTAATCTCAATATAGGCATCTGGTCGAATGGCATGTGCAAGTGGCCCTGAATCTTCGACAAATTGCGCATTACGCACCACGCTCACCACATCGAGTCGTGATACCGCCCGCGATGTCATATCCGCTGTAAACTCCTGATCGCGAAAAACGGTTAAGCCTTCTTTTAAGGTAATTTGGAACCAATCACGGCACGTCACTCGATTTCCCGACCAGTTGTGGAAGTATTCATGACCAATCACGGTTTCAATAAGTTTATAATCCATATCGGTGGCTGTTTCAGATTGTGCGAGGACATACTTGGTATTAAAAATATTTAGGCCTTTGTTTTCCATCGCCCCCATATTAAAATCACTGACCGCTACGATCATATAAATATCAAGGTCGTATTCGCGCCCCCAACGTGTTTCATCCCAGATCATGGCATTCTTGAGTGACGTGAGTGCATAATCGCCTTGGTGCCCAAAGCCTTTTTCAACAAATAACTCCAATTTGACATCGCGCCCAGACATGGTCGTCATCGTATCTTCGAGTAAATCAAAATCGCCGGCGACTAATGCAAACAAATAACAGGGTTTTAAGGACGGGTCTTCCCAATGAACCCAATGTCGGCCACCCTCGAGATCGCGTTGCTCAATCAAATTACCATTGGAGAGTAAGTACGGATATTGTTTTTTATCGGCCGTGATCGTCGTCGTAAATTTTGTCATGACATCTGGGCGATCAAAAAAGTAGGTAATGCGCCGGAATCCATTAGGCTCACATTGGGTACAATAATTGTTACGTGATTTAAACAACCCCATTAAGGTTGTATTGTCATGTGGCGTTATAGTCACTTCGATTTCAATGACGCATTCATTGGCCACGTTAGCAATCGTCAAACTGGTTGCATCAACCTGATAGGCATCGTCTGCCAACGCCTTACCATCCATCGCGACACGAACTAAGTCAAGTTCTTCACCTTGCAATACGAGTGGCGCATCGGTTCGATCAGATTGTGGATTGCGTGATAAATGCAAAATCGAGATAACGCGTGTTGTCTTTTCTTGTAACTCGAAATTCAAATGTACATTATCTACTACAAAGTCACAGGGTTTGTAATCGCTGAGGTAAATCATTTGTGGCTGGTCGGACATAAGGCTCTCTTTTCAATAAAATCGTCAAGGTGTATTAAAACAACTACAACCACAAAAATCAAACGAGCGGAAATGCCGCCAGTTCATGGGATAGCTTGGCATATAAAGTGGGCATCCAACGCGGGTGCTCATGACTTGCTAACGGCCGCTCGCGGCGTAAATCATTCGGTGCAATGACCACGGTCACGTGATGCTCGCCAACGGCATACACCAATGGAAAGAGTTGCTCAATGGCCTCATTACCAAGGGCAATACAACCAATCGAACGGCGATCGCCATGAATAAAAATATCACCACCCAAATGATGCCGATGGTCGGCTTGCGCTTCAGCACGGTCAAATTGATTGGGGTAATTTAAATGCATTGACAGGTCAAAGCGACTGCGTGGGTTGAGTCCCGTAATGTGATAAATACCTTCCGGTACCTGATCATCACCTTCATGCAATTTGGGGCCAGCACCACCACTAGCAGCGTAAATTGGATACGTTTTAATATATTTCCACGATTGATGTGTATTACTACGCGCATATACTTCGAATTTCTTGGTGTTTTTAAATACTAAAAATGCGATATTCTTTGGGGCATAAGGTAAGTTTTCTTTTGCAAAATACGGTGCTAGCTTTTCATGTGAGTACCATCCGTAGTCTGCCAGCTTTTTTTGCATCGCTTGATTCCATGGCACTGTCTTTTGTGCAATGGATTGCGTGGCGCACGCGGATAAAAAGATAGCTGCTACTAAGGCAGTCAAACACAGTCCCTTCATTCAATACTCCTAAGTCATTTAGGTGATTTTGGGTACAATTTTTGTAAGACACAGTAGCCTAATATACCTGAAAGAATCGAGCCGACAAGTACCCCAAAGCGTACATAGGCTGCATATTGAACATTTGCCTCGCCAAAGGCGAGACCGCCGATAAAAAGACTCATAGTGAAGCCAACACCTGCCAAGGCAGAGATACCATACACCCCCATACCGCTCATATCACTGGGCAATTCAGCAATTTTGGCTTTCACTGCCAACATGGATATACCCCAAATGCCTACTTGTTTACCGATAAATAATCCGGCTGCAATACCCAATGGTAACGATGAAAATAGATGTGACAGCTTCAATCCAGCAAACGACACACCCGCATTAGCAAAGGCAAACACAGGCAACACCATAAAGGCCACCCACGGGTGTAAATAATGTTCGAGTGTTTTTAAAGGCGATCTGCCCGGATGTTTTTTATCACGCAAGGGGATCGCAAAGGCAACAAAAATACCCGTTAACGTAGCATGTACGCCTGATTTCAGAACACACACCCATAATATAATCCCCACAATAAAATAGGCCGTATAATTCGTCACATTGCGGCGATTAAGCAGGTACAGAAGCAAGATCAACATAGCTGAAATGAGTAACATGATGACCGAAATTTGCTTCGTATAAAATATAGCAATCACTACGATAGCACCCAGGTCATCAAAAATAGCAAGTGCCGTTAAGAATATCTTGAGTGACATGGGAATACGCTTACCCAGCAAGGATAATATACCCAGTGAAAACGCAATATCCGTTGCCGTAGGAATCGCCCAACCGCGCATCACCTCAGGGCTCGCATGGTTAATGGCTAAATAAACCAATGCGGGGACGACCATACCACCGACTGCCGCGACCGCAGGCAACATCGCTTTTGACAACGTATTTAACTCACCCTCAATCAATTCATACTTTATTTCAAGGCCGACTAATAAAAAGAAGATGGCCATAAAGCCATCATTGATCCACAGCAATAAGGGTTTTTCAAGATGAAACGCACCAAATTTAAAACTCAGCGGTATGTGAAAGAAGGCTTGGTAATACACGTGTAGTGGCGTGTTATCGAGAATCAATGCCAACACTGCAGCAAAGAACAGAACAATACCGCCACTTGATTCGAGTTTTATGAAATCACGTAGTACCTGCAATGGCATAAGCTAAGACTACCCTTTGTTACGTGGCAAGCATAAGTTATACACCCATGCGACCAACCAACCAAAAATGAAAAAATC
>NVSS01000060.1 GCA_002732805.1 Coxiella sp. (in: g-proteobacteria) | reverse complement strand
TTGTGGCGTTGATTCACATACCCAAGATGCTGACTATGTTAAAGCGGGCGGCTTATTGCCGATGTTTGAAACAAAACTAGGCCGCGTTAAACGTTTGGTGGGCACGGGGGCGCCAACAGACGATGGTCGCTTATTAAAGATGAGTAAATCGCTGAATAATGCCATTCTATTGAGTGACTCAGCCGATGCCATTAAAAAGAAAGTGATGGGCATGTACACCGATCCTAACCGGTTAAAAGCAACAGACCCAGGCACCATTGAGAACAACCCACTGTGGGAATTTCACGATACGTTTAATCCCGATAAACGATGGGTTGAAGAAACCAAAGATCGTTATCGTGCTGGGATGGTGGGTGATGTTGAATGTAAAAAGAAATTAATTGAGGTATTGGTAGACTTGCTGGGGCCGATGCAAAAACGCCGTGCCGAGTATGAAGCAGATCCTCAGCATGTATTAAATGTGCTGCGTGACGGTGCTGAGCGTGCAAGTGCGGTAGCGGAAGATACGTTGAAACAGGTAAAAGAAGCGATGAAGCAAATCTATTAGAGCCGCTAAGCTTCGATGGCGCTGAGTGCTGGGCTTTTCAGTTTGCGATAGATATTGACAATGCACAGCACAATCAGGCAGGGGTACAAGACATTAAGCATGGGTGTTGCTAATGCCATGATGTCACTAAAGCCCAGGATTGACATGCAATACATCAACGCTAACACAAACAGCAGGCAGGCTGCGCGCGGTGCTTTCTTACGGAATATCGTCTTGTAGAAAAAATTAGCAGACACAACGGCAAGTGCTGTTGCGGTAGCGATACAGGCTAAGGAAACACAGACACACACGAAGAGTGAGCCGTACTCGCCTAATACGAGGTGTGCAATATGGTTGATCATTGCCGGTGTTGCGGTATGTTGAAGTGCCGTCGCATGTGTCGCCGCAGACAGCATAAATCCGGTATAGATAGCCGCAATTAAAAACGCGCCGATCATGCAGGACTTCAGCGTAATGCGCATAATGATTTTTTTGTCATGAATGTCCTCAGCGAGGCACTTGCGTACAATGTTTTTATACGCGACATGGCAGAAGAAAAAGGCGGCCAATAAATCCATCGTACCGTACCCAACTGACAGCGAATGCGAAAAGACTTGCGGCGCTGAATGATGAATGGGCAGTAAGGCATGTGCGGTTGCTAAGCTACAGATAATAAGCGTAACAAAGGCAACAATTTTTACCGGGCTAATAAAGCGACCGATAATGTCGATAACCAGCGTATGCTTGAATGAGAGCAAGAGGATGACCGTGAAATAGATAATACTAAAGTAATTGTTGGTCAAGCCGCCCGGCATAAAGGGTTGTAATGTGCTGAAGGTGATGTCTTCAGTGCGCGGTGCCGCAAATAAGGGGCCAATAATAAGTAGTATGAAGGTGACGACCGCAAATGAGAGGTATTTACCTAATATCTTAAAAAACTTCCAATAATCACCATCGTACAGTGATATGGCGAATAATCCTAAGAATGGAATGCCGACGCCTGAGATAATAAACGCGGCCCAGGCTACAAAAAGATGGTTGCCCGCATGGACGCCAATGGCCAATGGGAAAACCATATTCCCCGCCCCAAAAAACATCGCAAATAAAGCTAAACCTGTCGTACACGTTATTTTAAATTCGTTTTTTATCGTCATAAGTTGACCAATATAGACTATTTTTAGCCAAAGATATAGTGATTAATAAATACCCATAAAATCAATAAGATGCGTACATTTCAGACACGTTATTGACCATATGTTACCTCTTGTTACCCCGTTTTTTGCGTGTTGAGGCTTAAGTTGGCTTGCTAACTATTTGTTTTTATTTTAGATATCCCGTAGAATGGTTGAGTCAGGTTTACACATTAACACATCATGGAGGTATGAAATGGATTATACAATCCTCACAACTCGCTTCTTAGGTATCGCTTTTGCGGTCTATGGGCTTGCTATGTTATTTAACAAAGGAAGCGTAAAGGATGCAGGCGGCGAATTAGGTAGCAGCAAAGGGCTTTCTTTGGCGGTTGGTTTCACACAGCTGTTCTGGGGTAGTTTCATTGTTGTCGTGCAACAAGTATGGACAAACTGGTCAGTGATGACAACATTAGCAGGATGGTTAATCTTCATAGGCGCTGTTTGCCGCTTATGGATGCCTAACTGCACAGCGAAATGTGATGCAGGATCATCTGGTGGTCTGATCGCTTTCTTTGGCTTCATCATGTTTGCTTGGGGCGTCTTAATGATGTTCTACGGTTTCTTCGGAAGCTTAGATGCAATGATGAACGTAGTACATCATATTACTAATACGGGCAGCACGGTAGCTCAGTAAATACTAATAGAGATGTTTCATGTGAAAGCCCCTCAGCGAGGGGCTTTTTTATGGGTGACGCACCTAGTATCCTCGACCCGTTGTTATATCTATATATCTTGCGAATTGCTCAGGTGATGATATATCTGGCACTGCGGGCATGTGAGCGAAGATGTCGTACCATCGTGTGGTAACCGTTGGTGTTTTTACAGGTTTTGCTGCCATTGCTTTGAGGTTGTTCACAGTATCTTTTGTCAGGCTAACGGCAGGCGCTTTTCCAGCTGGCTCTGCCAGGTGCAATAACCCCTTCCGCATCAATTCTGGTAACACGGTTGCGCTTGGGATATGGAGTTTTTGAATAAGTAGTTGGCGGTGCTCATCAGCCCATTCCGGGTGTTGGCTGATGTCGGTGATTGCTTGTTTGATGGCTTTTTTGTTGCGTTCAAAGCTCTTGGCGCAGGCATTAGCTGCCGCTGAATTAATGATGAGTTGCTCATAGTCGGTATAGCCCGCTAAGAGCTCGGCGTTTTTACCCTCATTGCTAGGGACAAAAGCAAGCCTCTGATGCTCGAAGTGGGTGATGCCTTCTGCTGTCATTATGTCGTTACGCTTTTCGAGAATCATGCCATCTTCTCCAAACAACACCTGCACTTCTTTCAAGGCATTAGGTTTATGGCCCTTTTCCCCCCAGCGAATGACGGCTCGAGCTCCAATCGCATCTCTAATATGCAAATTTTTGCTTGTAAAAGAACTTATTTCGAATTGCTTGATAAGAGCTCGACAGAAATCTCTATTGATGGTCTTGATTAATTCATCATACATTATGCTTACTTCCCCCAGATATATTGAGTGATATATTATCCGGTATGTATTAAGGAAGTATTAACAA
The DNA here is from genome assembly GCA_002732805.1 of Coxiella sp. (in: g-proteobacteria). Classification (GTDB taxonomy): domain Bacteria; phylum Pseudomonadota; class Gammaproteobacteria; order Coxiellales; family Coxiellaceae. The sequence continues at coordinate 8,545 of NVSS01000060.1, read as the reverse complement.
AGCAGATTTTTTATCAAACTGCTTTGTTTGAAAAGCGGTGAAGCGATTTGCTAAGCGCTCGCCGTCATAGCCTCTGGCTGGAGTGTCTTGGGGGAGGGCTTTCTTCCAGGTTTCAAGAAGGCAACTGCAGGAAATGACGGCCATCGAGATTTCTTTCCAGCAGAAGCACCGTGTTTAGCTTTAGCAATAGGTGCTGGTAATGGTAATGGGGCGCCTTTAATTCTGCTGCTGATTCGGCTGCTAGCAGATTACAAAAATTCGGTTGACGTCCAGCCGTTCACGTCACTGATGCTCTGGCGTTAACAGCGCGCATGATGGCATTATCATCGTTAAATTGATCTTGGAATATTTTATAAAAACGAACTTGTGCTTCTTTAAAGCTAAACATACCTATGCATCCCCCAATAAATTTAAGGGAGCAGTGTATAGTGCCTTTGTTAAGGGTATCTGAAGTAGTGATCAATATTTGCCGGCTAACGTTGAAGGGTCAGCCGGCGATGGTTTTGATGCTTAATAACGGTAATAATCAGGCTTAAATGGACCTAATTTATTAAGGTTAATGTACGCTGCTTGCTCGTCGGTCAGTACCGTCAGTTTAGCACCCAGTTTATCAAGGTGTAATCTAGCGACCTTTTCATCCAAGTGTTTTGGTAACACATGTACACCAATGTCATAATTGGCATGGTTATTCCACAGCTCAATTTGGGCGATCGTTTGATTGGTAAAGGAGTTGGACATCACAAAGCTCGGATGGCCTGTTGCACAACCTAGATTAACGAGACGTCCGCGTGCCAATAAAATAATACGCTTTTTGTCAGGGAAAATCACATGATCCACTTGAGGTTTGATATTGTCCCACGTGTATTTTTCAAGTGATGCTATGTCGATTTCCAAATCAAAGTGTCCAATGTTACAAACGATGGCTTGGTTGTGCATTTTCAGCATGTGATCATGTGTGATGACGTGCTTGTTACCCGTGGCCGTGACGAAAATGTCCGCTCTACTTGCCGCTGCGTCCATGGTAACCACTTCAAAGCCTTCCATTGACGCTTGTAGTGCGCAGATGGGATCGATCTCAGTTATCCAAACGCGGGCACCTTGATTGCGTAACGCTTGCGCGCATCCTTTGCCGACATCACCATAGCCGGCAACCACGGCCACTTTACCTGCAATCATAACGTCCGTAGCACGCTTGATAGAATCAACGAGTGATTCACGGCAGCCGTATAAGTTATCGAATTTGGATTTGGTCACTGAATCATTAACGTTAATGGCCGGTATTTTAAGTGTGCCTGCTTTTGCCATTTCATAAAGGCGGTGTACACCGGTCGTTGTTTCCTCGGTCACCCCTTTAACATCGTTGAGTAACTCAGGGTATTCGTCATGCATGATGATGGTAAGGTCGCCACCATCATCTAAAATTAAATTAGGTTTCCAGTCATTTGGACCGGTGATGGTTTGCTTAATGCACCATTCATATTCTTCTTCAGTTTCCCCTTTCCAGGCGAAAACAGGAATGCCTGCAACGGCCATGGCGGCAGCGGCATGATCTTGTGTCGAATAAATGTTGCAAGACGACCAACGAATATCGGCGCCTAATGAGATGAGTGTTTCCATTAGGACGGCAGTTTGCACAGTCATGTGTATGCAGCCGGCAATGCGTGCGCCTTTTAAGGGGGCTTTGCCTGCGTATTCGCTACGTAACGCCATCAATCCAGGCATTTCGGTTTCAGCAATGGCTATTTCTTTACGGCCAAAATCAGCAAGGCTGATGTCAGCTACTTTAAAATCGGCTAGTGTTGTACGGGTCACGGTGGTTTCTCCTGTTACTTCTGTTACGACGGCGGTGTTCATGCAGCAATCTCCTGTGCAAGTTCTTTTAAAAGTTGTGCTTTGTCTGTTTGCTCCCAAGGGAAGGCAATGTCAGTGCGGCCAAAGTGGCCATAAGCGGCAGTTGCTTGGTAAATAGGTTTGAGTAGGTCTAAACTTTTAATGATGCCTGTTGGCGTTAAGCTAAAGTGCTCTTTAACGAGCTCAGATATTTTCTGATCTGAGATTTTGCCCGTACCAAAGGTGTCGATGTTAATGGATGTGGGTTCGGCAATACCGATAGCATAGGACAGTTGCACTTCGCAACGGTCCGCAAGTCCTGCAGCCACAATGTTTTTAGCAACGTAACGTGCCGCATAAGCCGCAGAGCGATCCACTTTTGAAGGATCTTTCCCGGAGAAGCAACCACCACCGTGGCGCGCCATACCGCCGTAAGTATCAACGATAATTTTACGACCGGTTAACCCGCAATCACCGACAGGACCACCAATAACAAAACGACCTGTTGGGTTGATATGGTATTTCGTTTTAGCCGTTAGCCATTCAGCGGGGATAACGGGTTTGATAATGTGTTCCATGACGGCTGCTTTAAGGTCGTCTTGTGATATGCTGGGGTCATGTTGGGTTGATAATACAATACAATCAATTGCAACAGGCTTGTTGTTTTCATAGATAAACGTGATTTGTGATTTTGCATCAGGGCGCAACCAAGGTAGCGTACCATTTTTGCGTAGTTCAGCTTGGCGTTCCACGAGTTTATGCGAATAAACAATCGGCGCAGGCATCAAGCAGTTTGTTTCATTGGTGGCATAACCAAACATGAGGCCTTGATCGCCCGCGCCTTGTTCTTGGCCGGCTTCACGGTCAACGCCCATGGCGATATCAACAGATTGTTTGCCGATGGTATTCAGAATCACGCAGGATTGATAATCAAACCCAAGCTCAGGGTTGTCATAACCAATTTTCTTAATGGTGTTGCGCGCAATGGCTTCAGCATCAACCCATACATTTGTTGTGATTTCACCAGCGATCAATACAAGGCCATTTTTGACGAGAGTTTCACAGGCAACACGGGCATGTGGGTCTTTTTCAAGGATGGCATCGAGGATGGCATCTGATATTTGGTCCGCGACTTTGTCCGGGTGTCCTTCGGATACCGATTCTGATGTGAATATGAATGAGTTTTTTTCCATGAGTATCTCTTCAAAGTTTTTATTTAAGAAACAGCATACTAATGGATTTTTAAGCGGTTGGGAATAGCCGCAATTTATGAACAAGTACAGAAAGGCGCGAATAGTACTTGCAATCTTTTTGGTGGGGGCGTAGCATAACAATTGTGAGAACGTAAAGAGAACAAGTAAACGGAGGTTCAAAACATGAGTTACATTCACTTTGAAGCAAAGCCACAAAGTAATATTGCATTGAGTCCCTTTGGCTATTGGCCACGACGCAGCCAGGTATGGCGCTCAAAGCTACGTATTTTATTGAAAATTAAGTATTTATTTTATTGATAACCCTGGCAAAACCCCTGTGGGCGCGGTATTTTCCCTGGTATTGCGCCTTTTTATTTCCAAATGGAGATTGTACATGAGACCTATTACGATACTAGAACGCGAAGCCGTTATTATTTTTTCAGACCTACTGGACATGGTCTATGAGCAAAGCCGCTGCTTTGAAATTAAACGTGGCAATGATGTGGTGGCGCGTATCGTGCCTACTGACCCGGGTTCATCGCCGCATGATATGTTTGTGTTGGCGCCTTCCGACGCCATTAAGCGGCAACTAGAAATAATTGATTGAAAGGTACAGTTGCTTTAGCATAGGGATATCACAATGACTATTAGGTAACAAACAAATAGGAGATATCCACCATGAATAAATTTACAAATGCTCTGGTTGCGTCTTTAGTTTTAGTGACCAGTATTACGTTTGCTGCAAAAGAGGGTGCTACCACGATTAAGCTTTATGCAGCACCTGATTTCAGTAAAGTATTAGCAACGATACCAGTCAATGCCAACCTGACGTCTATTATCCAAAAGAAAGATTGGGTCAAGGTAGGAGACCGTACTAATGGACAAGTAGGATGGATTAACACAAAACAATACCGTAAAGCACGAGAGGCTTATGACGAGCCTAATATTCAAACAGTTTATGTGAATGCGACGGAAAATAATGAGGGCAAGCCAACGGTAAACATCATTGCCTATAAAAATGGAAAAAAACTCTCAGATAAAGAAGCTAAACTGTTTTATAAGAAAATGCTAAAACAGCAACGGATTGAACAGCTCACTCAGCGTAGTTATTGGCGCCATGCCAATCAAATGATGCGTCGTCAACAGCAGGACATGAATCAGTTACTTAACGATAACTTCTCAAATGATGATATGCGCCCCGTTATCTTAATGCCGGGGCCGGTTATTATGCCAAAGCAACCCGCAGCACAGGAAAAAACGGATACACTGAATAGCAAGAAAGTATCCGCTAAGGTGGTTCGCAAACGATTTAGTGTTTAATTAAAAAAGATTATTTATGCGTTATATAGGACTTAGTGTTACAGCGTTAATGGCAGTTGCATGTAATGCGGCTACGGTTGATCCCTTTGCTATGTTTCAAGCCTATTCGGGAGCCCTTAAGGTTTGTGCGCTCCTGAATTGAAGAAGAGGTTAAAACATTGATGCCAATTGGTTAGGTCACCCACAACGTTTCACTGACTTGTGACTTTTGACAGATAAAGCGCGCAGCCACAAACAGCCAATCGCTTAATCGATTAATATACTGAATGGGTAGTGGCTCGATGTGCGCATCATCGGCTAAGGAAAACAAGCTACGCTCGGCACGACGACACATGCTACGTGCGATATGCGCGGTTGCTGATACGTCATTGCCGCCGGGTAAGATAAAGGACTTAAGCATGGGCAAGTCCGCATTCATTGTATCGATTTGCTGCTCAAGCGTGTCGATATTTTCTTGAATGATGCGGGGTGAGTTATCGCGTCGATCATCGGGTAAGATCGCAAGCTCAGCGCCCAGATTAAAAAGATGTTGCTGAATAGTCAGGCTTTGTTGAATAAATTCATGCAGCTCAGCTGTTCCGCGTGCGCGTACCACCAACATGCCAAACCACGAGTTGAGCTCATCAATATCGCCAATTGCGACCATGCGCCTACTTGTCTTTTTAACGCGATGTCCTCCGGCGAGATGTGTTTCGCCGCTGTCACCGGTGCGCGTGTATATTTTTGTGAGCTTAACCATATACTAGACCTTTGCTAATGCTTGCTCAAGATCATCGATTAAGTCATTTATGTTTTCAATGCCGAGTGAGAAGCGTACTAGGCCATCAGTAATGCCAAGTTTTTCGCGTATCTCTTTGGGGATGGAGCCGTGTGTCATGATAGCAGGGTGATCGACTAGGCTTTCTACGCCGCCTAAGCTTTCTGCTAACGTAATAACGTTAAAGCTCTCGAGTAACGTTATTGTCTGATCCAGCGTGAGGTTAAAATCAACGGAAACCAAACCACCAAAATCAGACATTTGTTGTTTGGCAGCGTCATGATTGGGGTGGCTCTCGAGGCCAGGGTAATAGAGTTTGTTGATTTTAGAATGCCCTTTGAGGTATTCGACAAATGCTTTCGCATTGTCACAATGACGCTGCATGCGCAAGGCCAATGTTTTAATACCACGTATGCCTAAAAAGGCCGTCATCGGGTCGCCGATAGCGCCAATCGAATTTTGTAGGTATTCCATGCGCTCAGCAAGCGGTTGGTTGTTGCCCACAACCACCATGCCAGAAATAATATCTGAATGGCCGCCAATATATTTAGTGGCGGAATGCACGACAAGATCAAAGCCAAGCTCTAGCGGGCGCTGCAAGATGGGTGTTGCAAATGTATTATCAGCGACACTTAATAAATTATGTTTTTTAGCAAGCTTAGCAATTGCTTTTAGGTCCACAACCTTGAGCAGCGGATTACTAGGTGATTCAATGAAGATCATTTTAGTGTTTTCTTTAATAGCGGATTCGACGTTGCTAAGGTCTGTAAAGTCAACAAACGTAAAATCTAAGCCACTGGAGCGCTTACGTACATTTTCAAACAAGCGATAGCTGCCGCCATACACATCATCCAACACGATGACATGATCACCGTGATCGAGTAACTCAAGCATCGTACTAATCGCCGCTAAGCCGGAGGCAAAGGCAAAGCCGCGCGTCCCTGATTCAAGGTTGGCTATGGCGCGTTCGTAGGCAAACCGTGTGGGATTATGTGAGCGGGAATATTCAAATCCTTGGTGCTCGCCGGGGCTTGATTGTTTATAAGTTGATGTTGCATAAATGGGCGTCATTACTGAGCCAGTAGAGGCGTCTACGGTTTGGCCGCCATGAATTACACGTGTGTCGATATGTTGCTTGCTCATAATATTAATTCTCTATATAAATTGATTTTGTTTCATCCAATCGTCATCAGCGAACTTGGTGAGGTAATTGCGAATGGAGTCGGGTAATAACACCAAGCAGCGTTGGCCGTGTTTCAGGCGCGAAGCAACTTGCAAAGCGGCCCACATTGCTGATCCAGAGGAGCCGCCACATAATAGACCCTCTTCGCGGATTAAACGACGCGCCATGAGGAATGATTCTTTATCTTCTATTTTTACGTACTCATCTACTAACGTGTTATCGAGTACGTCAGGAAAAAAATCGTAACCAATGCCTTCAACTTGATAGGAGGATACCTCGGTGCCACCACCTAAGATAGAGCCAACCGGGTCAGCGCCGATAATTTGTATATTGGGCAGCGCTTCTTTAAGTCGTGTTGCAACACCGGTAATAGTGCCGCCTGTGCCGACACCCATCACAACCATATCAATGTCACCGTCCATGTCATGTAGCATTTCATTGGCGGTGAATTCATAATGTGCGCCTGGATTAGCAGGGTTACTATATTGATCAAGGATATGCGCGTTGGGCAGTTCTTTTTCAAGTTTTTTGGCCAATGAAATATGACTGTCGGGTGCATCCCACGCGGCTTCAGTCGGTGTGCGATAAATTGTTGCGCCGAGCGCTTCCAATACCACTTGTTTTTCATGACTCATTTTTTCGGGCATGGTAATGACGACGTTATAGCCCATAACAGCCCCAGCAAGCGCCATACCAATGCCGGTATTGCCTGATGTCGGTTCGATGAGGGTATCGCCGGGTTTGATGCGGCCTTCGCGCTGGGCGTGTGCTACCATATTGTAGCCGATACGGTCTTTTACGGAGCCACCCGGATTCATAAATTCACACTTGGCATAGAGTTCACAATCTAAATCGGCACCAATACGTTGTAATTGTACAATTGGGGTATCGCCTATCGTCTCTAATATATTGTTGTAAATCATGATTGCTCCCGAGTATAGGTATTGACGAGACAGTATACGTCAAAACTTGGCGTGCGACGAGCGCTCTATTCGTTCAGTGTGTTATCTTTGCGCTCGAATAGCCACCACGGTATTGCAACCGGGTTAGGGTTGCTCTATGCTGGCGTTAGTTTATATAAGGAGCAGTTGATGGACCCTAAATCACTCAATGATGTTGTTAAAAAAGTGCTGGATGGCTTGCCTGAAGGCGTTAAGCAGTTACCGCAAGATATGAAAGATAACTTACAGTCAGCCGTCAGTAGTGCATTGGATCAGTTGGATATCGTGACGCGTGAAGAGTTTGAGACACAACAAAAAGTACTGTTGAAAACACGCGAAAAACTGGAAAAACTTGAAAAAAAACTCGACCAATTAACGAATAAGCAGTAACGGTGTCACTTGCTATCGTACACGGACGTGCGGTAACTGGACTGACAGCTTATCCAGTCACCATCGAAGTACACTTGTCGAAGGGTGCACCGCAGATGGGCATGGTTGGCTTGGCGGAAATGGCGGTAAAGGAAAGTAAACACCGCGTACGCTCTGCCATCATCAATGCTGGGTTTGAATATTACGATCAACGTATCACCATTAATTTAGCGCCGGCCAATATCCCGAAGGAAGGCTGTGGATTCGACTTGCCTATTGCCGTGGGGATGTTAGCAGCAATGAATCAATTGCCCGCAACGGCGCTTAAAAATTACGAACTTGTTGGTGAGCTTGCTTTATCGGGCGAACTAAAGCCGGTCGCAGGCGTGTTACCTATTGCTATTGCAGCAAAGCAAGCGGGGCACGTACTTCTTGTGCCAGAGGCGAATGCGCATGAAGCAACATTAGTGGATGGGTTAACGGTATTTGTTGCACGTACGCTGGTGGAAGTCGCCGCACATTTTAACGGGCTAGAGGCATTGCCAAAGGCGCGCTACCATCAGCAAAATAAAATGATCGACTATGCCTGTGTTAGTGACATTAAAGGGCAGGAGTCTGCTAAACGTGCCTTAGAAATTGCAGCCGCGGGCGGTCATCACCTGCTATTTTGCGGACCCCCAGGCTCGGGGAAAACGATGTTAGCAAATCGGCTGCCGGGTATTTTACCGACGATGCAATCGCAAGAAGCGTTACAAACTGCATCGGTATATTCGATAAGCAATGTAGGGTTTAGCACGGAAAATTGGCGAAAGCATCCGTTTCGTTCGCCCCACCATACGGCATCGGCGGTCGCTATTATTGGTGGAGGTACGTTGCCACGCCCGGGGGAAGTATCATTGGCGCATAATGGTGTGTTGTTTATGGATGAGTTTCCTGAGTTTCAGCGTAATGT
>NVSS01000059.1 GCA_002732805.1 Coxiella sp. (in: g-proteobacteria) | reverse complement strand
CCGATCGGGTTGACATTGCCGCGGTAGCTTTCAGGGATAGGCACGTGTTTTGGGTCTGGGTCGCCATAAATTTCGCTCGAGCTGAAGAAGGTATAGCGTGCGCCCGTTTTTTTGGCAAGGTCTAGCATGTGTTTGCTGCCGATACTGGCCACTTCAAGCGTCATTAACGGTTCAGCGCGGTAGTAATAAGGGCTGGCAATACCGGCGGCATGGATAATGTAGTCGAGTTCGCCCTCATAGGCGAAAGGTTCGATTACATTATGTTGAATGCATCGAATATTGCCATCAGTGGATTCAAAAGTTTCTTGTTTTGATGTCGTGAAATTATCAAGCAGCGTGAGTTGGCATTTTTCAGTGAATACCTCATTATTTAAATAGTGAAATACGGCGCGGAAGTAGCGCCCTAAGAAACCATTGCCGCCGGTCATTAAAATACGTTTGCCTTCGAAACAGGCTGTTAAGTGAGAAATCCGTTGCGCAATTTCTTTTATATCCGAGTGTAAAAAATTGTTTTCATTCATTAACGGGTCTCCACAATGGGTAATGGGGTGATAAATTGACATCCTAAATCATATAGATGTTTATTTTTTTCAATAATGGAATCTGCAAAATTCCACGCTAATATTAAAATATAGTCGGGTTTGTGTTCGGCAATTGCTGACGACGGTAATACCGGAATATGTAAGCCAGGCGTGTATAAATGTTGTTTTAGCGGGCTATCATCGACGATAAAATCAAGTATCGACGCGTCAAGTCCAAAATGATACATCAGTGTCGTTGCTTTTGCAGGTGCGCCATACCCTATAATTTTTTTCCCTTGCGCCTTTAGGGCGCGCAGCTTGGTATTGAGTTGCTGTTTTATTTGATCGATGTTATCACCAAAGCGTTGCAGTGTTTCGACATGATCTAATTTTAATGTTTTTTCGTTCGCAATAAATTCAGCGACACGGGGCGTTTGCGTGTGTGGACCGCCTTGGTGCTGAACAATGCCGCGTAATGAACCGCCATGGGTGTTGATCGATTGTGTGTCTATGAGTTCGAGGCCTTCGCTATGGAAGAGCTTTTGGAGCGGGATGACCGAATGATAGGCAAGATGTTCATGATAGGTCATATCAAATAATGTGTTTTCATAGACGTCGACGAGGTAGGATACTTCAAAAACGAAGATGCCATCATCAGCCAGTAATTGTTTTACATTTTTAACAAACTCAATCAGACCATCTGTATGAGCAAATACATTGTTGGCGCAAATCAATTTTGGCTTAGATTTGCATTCTAGAATGCGCCGTACGGTCGTTTCATTAAAGAATTCGGGCCAGGTGTCAATGCCATCGGCCGTTGCTTTATTGGCAATAGCCGTGGCGGGGTCAATGCCTAAGACAGACAAGCCGCGTGTTTTAAAGGCGTTGAGTAAGGTGCCGTCGTTACTGCCGATATCAACCACCAGGTCATCTTGAGATAGCGCATAATGGGCGATTAACTGTTGTGCATAATCATCAAAATGTTTGACGAATACGGGTGACGTCCCTGAGACATAAACATAATTTTTGAATAAGATGTCAGGATTGATCACCGTGCGCAGCTGCACGTGCGCACAGTCGCCACACTGGTAGACATCAAGTGGGTAGCATGTCTGCTTTGTATCAAGTGCAGATTTATCGACAAAGGCATTCGCAGGGGGTGTTGGCGCTAGATCAAACACCTTATGTAGATTATGCGAGCGGCAGAGTCGGCAATCCGTGCGCGTTCGGTACTCAGACATTCTTTGGATCAACTAAGTTGACACGAACCAAGTCATTTTCATAATCTTCTTGCGATCGTGTGCCGCCACCGAGGGTGAGAAACGCACTGTCTTCAGTAAACACCATGGCATGCTCTAATAGAGGGGGCGTATAAAACACATCACCGGCTTTGATCTGTGTGATCGTGGGTGCCTCATCACTGTTAATAGGGCGTTCGTAATAGTCGATGGCGCCATAGACTAAATAGCAGTAATGCCAATCTTCTTTATGATAGTGGTTCGCACGAACAGTCCCTTTTTTAGAGGTGATCATGACAGCAGAGCCTATCTTAGCTTGTGGAAATGATACGAGCGGTTGAATGTCGCCACGTTCGTCCACATGCGGTTTCTCTAAATCAAGAATTGGATTCGCTAGGGTTGTTTCGACGGTCATGTTTCTTCTCCTGGGTTAAAAATTTAAATCGAACGATGGCCCAGAGCACCGGGATCATATGATGCCAACGAATTTTTTTACCTTCATCGTAGGACCGGCCATAGTAATTAATAGGGACTTCATAAATGCACTTAGCTTTTTTGACTGTTTTTGTTAATATTTCAGCTTGTTGCTCCCAGCCTTTGGTTTTTAGTTGGTTGACGTCGATTAAAGACCGCCGGTACATAAAATAGCAGGAATAGATGTCACTGAAGGTTGTGTTGTTGATGATGTTGAAAAATAAGGTCAGGAATTTGTTGCCGACCTTATGCCAGAAATAATGCACACGCGAGCATTTGGCGCCTGACATGCGTGTTCCCATGACGATATCTGCATTGAGCTTTTGAATAGGCATAAGTAATTCAGAGTAATCAGCAGGATCGTATTCAAGATCAGCATCCTGAAACAAAATATAGTCACCGGTCGCTTTTTTTAATGCGGTGCAAACAGCAGCACCTTTGCCTTGGTTAACCTCATGGTGACAAAGCGTTGTGTAGTATTCCGGATGTTGCTGCAGTATGTCATATGTGTTATCGGATGAATGATCATCGACGACAATGATTTCAAAGGTAATGCCCTCAATCGTTGCAGCATTTACTCGGGTTAGGAGCTCTAGAATGGTCGCCTCTTCGTTATAGGCGGGAATAATTATGCTAACTATTCGTATTTTTTTATCTACAGTCACGCTATAAAGCTCTTTTTAGTTACGCATCTCGGGATTGAACATTGTTCAGTCGTGTTACAGGACAGTTCAGTATTCTATAGAATCGCTGGTGGTTAGTCACGAAAAATATTCTTGTGTGCTGCCCTTCATTTTATTATTATGTATCATTTATTCTAAATGAAAGGATCAGGCGTGATTATAATAAATCAAAAACAATTTATGTGGCTTAGTATCGTGCTATTGATGTTTGTGTCGTTGTTATTATTGGTAGGGCCGCGCGTACCGACCGCTATGCAAAAAAAGGACTGTGTTGTAAATGTTCATATAGTGGGTCCTTTTGGGATTTCAATGGCTTGTGATTCACCCGAGTATATTCTTGATGCCGTTCACCCAAGCCATCTATTAAAAAAAGACAGTGTGCGCCAATCTCGACCCGGTCTAAGTTTGGCAGCGTATGTGGTATCGAAACCCTTATCTTTTTTAAATACGTTGTCGCGAGCATATCACCCTAAGTTAACACGCAGCGACATTAAGTCTTCTCGTGCTAATGCATTATTACAATCAGGGCTTTCAGTTTTCGCCGCTTATGCCCTGTTAAATTTAGCAACCTTAATAGCCGCTTGTTATTTATTCTTTTCCATGGTGCGTGTTCATAAAGGAATCACATTGGCTACGATGAGTTTGCTGGTTATGCTGTTAATAAATCCGGCAACAGAAGCCTATTTTTGGTCTCCCCATGATCAAATGTTTAATATAATGGGACCGCTTTTATTGGTTTGGATCGGTTATCAAGGATTTCATTCGTCGGTATTTGAGCGTAAGTGGTATTGGATTTCTGCAATGCTGGGCCTCTTGGTAACAGCGTACGGTTTATTTTTACTGTTTGCGCCCGTTTTATTTTTAATATTTGTATATCAGTTCACCGTTAAATTTAATAACACAGCGGGTATTGGCCGCTATATCGTGCGGTTAGCCGTGCATGCGGTTGTGTTTATAGTGCCCACATTGATATGGTATCTCTATGTGATGCATACGACGGGGTCTTACTATGTACATGAAGCTGCCGCATTTCATCAATTTACCTGGATTATATCGGGCTTGCACCAAGGGGTGGGTTACGTATTGCACAGGTTAGTCCAGAATGCCATTTGGACAATGACCATGATGGTACGCTATAGCTATTGGTTGTTATTAATCATTGTGGGGTTGATCGTGACCTTGCGCCAATTAAAATTCGCATCGTGGGACAAAGGTCGCCTGGTTGTATTTGGTGTCATGACTGCTTTATTTATTTTATTTTCTACGTTTAATGGCTATATTGCACCGCACGTGGAATTTACAGTGGTCCCTATCTTTATTATTACGTGCGCGTATCTCATAGAGTGTTTGTCAACCCAACTTTCAGCGGGCGCACAAAAAATAGTATTAGCCGGTTGTGTTGGTAGTATGGCGGTCTATGCGACGATTACTTACGTATACCTCTATTACCTTCCCTGATGTGTGAGGTATGCGTTTCTTGAGGCATCACCACAATATGGGTGCGCTGTGTTTTCTTTGGGCCGCCGCGTGTGTGTACAATGCCACGTGTTTTATCATAGGTGATGTGAGGCGAACGGATCCGATTGTTGTTTTTAGTGACGTCCGCATGCCCATCCAAATAAATCATTTGTGTTATTTGATGGTAGGTAATTTTATCGGCTTTGGCATGGATCACGCCGGGATGATTTTGGGTGATCGTCGTGTAGGTGGCGGGGTGACCGGTATCCACGAGTGTTTTCATTTGATTGGTTGGCGTGAGGTCAATGACTAACTTATCACCCGTTAAATGCGTAGGGCCTTGGTCTACTTTGACATGACCGATGTAAGTGATGGTGTGTTTTTTTGCTTGATAGACCAGGCTATCGGAGACGAAATAATAGGGTGGTTTCTTAGGTGCGTGTGAGGTCGCCATGGCAGTGGGCGATAGACAGAGCGCAATGAGTGGAACGAGCCAATAATTAGGGCGTGATTTGTTGTGGAACATAGTGGCCTCGCGTCTGAGAAAGTAATTTAATAACGCCTGTTTTAAGGTTTGCATGTGCGCCGCGTCCCTCGATGACCGTACCGCCGCGGTGAATGGTAACCCAGGCGTCCGTGGTTGCTAAGGATTGATCGGGGTGGATTGTGGCATGGGTGGTAATGATGGTTGTTTTGGGTGTCGTTTTTGTCGCAGGCTGCACCATAGTGACGTGACCCCATAGCGTTATTGTTTTGTTGTCACCCGTGCTTCTTCCCTTGTCTGCATCAACGATCCAGCGCCCCTGGTTGTTGTGTAAGATGATATGCGGTTTATTAAATAAATCATAGTTACCATCTGGGTAATGACGTAGGAGTGGGGAGGTTGAGGTATTGGCTATATTGCCTGTTTTACTGAATTGTGTTTGATGTAATTGGGTAACAAACGCATCATATTGATTTTTGTTCGGCGCGGATAGGGTTGTTAGCGTAGCGTTAGCAAAGTAGATGCTGACACCAATAACAATCAGTGCAATAACAATCAAACTGCTGGTAACGGTTTTATGTGACATAGTCTAATGGCATCCCTTGTGCGTGAATCAGTAAATCACAAACGTCTCGGACAGCGCCGTGTCCGCCTTCCTTAATCGTTTCCCAGTCAGCGATTGCTTTGACGGGAGCGGTTGCATTGGCGACCGCAATTTTTAGGCCAACGCGTTGCATCAGTGGCATGTCGGGGATATCATCGCCGACGTAGGCGCAATCGTCTCCCGTTACGTTCACGGTCTCCAATAATTGCTTAAAAACGGGAAGTTTATCATGGATGCCCTGATGAATATGTTCGACGCCGAGCTCTTTCATACGGTAGTCGCATGATTTACTATTACGGCCTGAAATAATCGCTACCGTAATGTTATGCCGCCGAATTTGTTTAATGCCATAACCGTCTTGGGTATGAAATACTTTTACTTCATCGCCGTTACTTGATAACCATACTTGCCCATTGGTAAAAACACCATCCACATCTAAGATTAATAATTTAACACGTTTTGCTTTTTCGATAATATGTGGTGGGTAGGTCATAAAGTGATTCCGGCGCGTAGTATATCGTGCATGTGTAATACACCGACTACGTCGTCTTGGTTGTTGAGTACGACTAAGGAGGTTATTTTATTTTGGCGCATGAGGGTTAAGGCATCTGCTGCTAAAAAATCGGGTGTGATGGTGCGGCAGTGCTTGGTCATGACGGTTTGAATTTGTGTGGAGGAAATGTCGTAATTACTGTCTAAGCTACGGCGTAAATCGCCATCGGTGAAGATTCCTAATAGCTTATCATTACCATCAATGACAACCGTCATACCCAAGCGCTTACTAGTCACTTCCACAAGTGCATGGCTGATGGTTGCATGTTGATGCACTTTGGGTACGTCATCACCTTTGTGCATCAGATCGTTGGTGGTGAGGAGGAGTTTACGGCCCAAGCTACCACCGGGGTGATAGAATGCAAAGTCTTCAGAGGTAAAGCCGCGCGCTTCGAGCAGCGTAATCGCCAAGGCGTCGCCCATGACGAGTGTTACGGTCGTGCTGGAAGTGGGTGCTAAGCCCAGCAGCCCCGCCTCTTTGGTGACGCTAATATCAAGATGCGTATGTGACTGTTGCGCCAGTGTCGATTGTAGGTTGCCGGTCATGCTGATGATGGGGATGCCTTGCTGTTGAATATGCGGTATAAGATGTAGCAACTCTTCAGTTTCGCCAGAATAGGAAATCATTAGAACGACATCATTGCGCATAATCATGCCCAGATCGCCATGGCTGGCTTCGCTGGGATGGACGAAATAGGCGGGGGTGCCGGTGCTTGCAAATGTGGCGGCAATTTTATTGCCGATATGCCCTGATTTTCCGATGCCCATAACGATGACACGCCCTTGGCAGGCGAGCAATAGCTCCGTTGCCTTGACGAATTTATCACCGATTCTCGGTAATAAAGCGCTGATGGACTCAATTTCAGAGTTGATCACCTTGATAGCGCGATCACAGAGCTTTGTTTGTGGTGGTGTTTCGATCATGGTCAAGTGGGAGGTCCTCATCTTATCAGGCTTTTAGCGGAGCATTATACCTATAAATTGAAAAAAGCACACTAACTTGATTGATTTGATTAAATTTAGATCTTCTTGAGGTGTTTGGTCTAACATATTGTTCTATAAATTATTTTTACAATATTAGACTTATTTGCTGTGTCTTTATCCATTGTTCTTAACAGAAATTGAGGTTATTATAGACAGTACGGCCTTTTGTTGAAGGCCAATTCACTACCAAATGGACGAACTGTGTGATATGGACTCCGAGCACGCTATAAATATTAGTAATTTGTCATTTTCGAGAGACGAGAAAGAAATTTTCCGTGGATTGAATCTTAGTGTGGCACGTGGCAAAGTGACGGCCATCATGGGCCCCAGTGGTACTGGAAAAACGACCTTGCTCAATATCATAGGTGGCCAACTTAAACCCGATGCGGGCGAAGTGACCATTGAAAGTATTAATCCTTACAAGATACGAAAACTCGAGCTCTATCATTTGCGGCGTAAGATGGGTATTTTATTCCAAGAAGGTGGTTTATTTACGGATCTAAATGTTTACGAAAATATTGCGTTTCCGTTAAGACAGCATACGCGGCTCAAAGAAGATATGATACGCGATTTAGTGTTAATGAATCTTCAGGCGGTCGGTTTACGTGGTGCGAGCAAACTACGTATCGATCAATTGTCGGGTGGTATGGCACGGCGTGTTGCGATGGCAAGAGCCATTGTCTTGGGCCCGGATATCATGCTCTACGACGAACCGTTTACCGGGCAAGACCCCATTGGGAAAGGTGTGTTATTACAACTTATTCGCACCCTGAATGACGCGTTAGGTTTAACGACTGTTTTAGTGTCGCACGACGTGCATGAAACAGCGACAATCGCAGATTACACCTATATTCTGTCTGAGGGTGGCGTGATTGCTGAGGGCGAATCAAAAGCACTCATTAAGGATACACAACCCGCCGTTTATCAGTTCATACATGGGTTGGCAGATGGCCCTGTATCCTTCGAGTATCCGGCGCAGGATTTTGCAGAGGAGGTGGGCGTATGATAAATCCAATCCAAAAATTGGGCGCTAGTGGTCTTACATTTTGTGTGCGCCTGGGGCAGTCTGGTATTTTCTTAGGGCGTGGCCTTTTGTCACCACCAAAATTACGCCAAGCATGGTGGTTGCTGGCTAATCAGCTGTATCGTGTGGGTGTTTTATCGTTAGTCATTATTGTTGTATCCGGTTTATTTATTGGTATGGTAGTCGCATTACAAGGTTATAATACGCTTGAAAAATTTGGTGCGGAAACTGAATTAGGCGCCTTTCTAGCCTTAGCGGTGGTGCGGGAGCTGGGTCCTGTGGTCACAGCGCTTTTATTTGCGGGTCGTGCGGGTTCGTCATTAACGGCTGAAATTGGTTTGATGCGTGCGACGAAACAAATTGGTAGTTTGGAAATGTTGGCGGTTGATCCTTACTGGTATATCGTGTCACCACGGTTATGGGCAGGGTTCATTGCACTCCCTTTATTAACCATTTTATTTGATCTTGTCGCTGTGTTTGGTGGCTATTTTGTGGGCGTCAGTTGGCTGGGTGTGGACCATGGCGCATTCTGGTCTAACATGCAACAGGCCGTTAGTTTTGACACGGATATCGTCAACGGGATTATCAAGGGTATTGTCTTTGGTGTCGTGGTGACTTGGGTCGCCGTATATCAAGGATTCTATGCGGAGCCTAACGCGGCCGGTATTAGTAAATCAACGACAAAAACCGTTGTGTATTCGTCTTTAATGGTGCTTGCACTGGATTTTGTATTAACTGCATTAATGATGGGAGGGTGGTAGCGTGAGACATAATCATACGATCGAAACAATCGTGGGATTTTTTCTGTTAATTTCATTTTTAGCGTTACTTGTGTTGGCGTTTTGGGTCAGTGGATTAACCGGTATTGGTAACGGGGGTAGCTATACACTTTATGCGGATTTTGATAATATCGGCGGCTTGAAAGTGCGTGCGCCCGTGGCGATTGCAGGTGTTAAGGTGGGTAGTGTGACACACATTGTGCTCGACCCTAAAACATTTCGTGCACGTGTTACTATTCATATTGAAAAAAGTATTCAAGATTTGCCCTTTGATACCAGTGCGAGTGTTCTCACGCAGGGCTTACTAGGTGCAAACTACATCAGTATTCTTCCCGGACTTGAAGAAGGTGAGGAATTAAAAGCAAATGAAACGATTGGTACAACGCATTCCGCGTTGATCTTAGAAAATGTCATTGGGCAGCTTATATATAACCTGAAGAATGACGATAAAGACAAAAAACAAAATGATAAAATATAAGGAGAATATAATGAAGCGATGGTTCCTGCGCACGGCGATTTTATGCTCGGTGCTTTTGTTTTCCATGACGACTGTTGTTGCGGGAGCAAAGACAACGGTTGCACACCCGGTTGATTACATGAAAGGGGTGGCGAAATATTTGGTAGCAGATCTGACTAAACATCAAAAAAACCTAAGTCATAAAGTTGTTGCGCGTATTATTTATGAACGGATCATTCCTCATTTTGATTTGGGTACGATGGCACGTTCTGTGATGGGGCGACGTTATTGGCGTTTAGCAACCCCCGCACAGCGTAGCCAATTTCAGCGTGAATTTACAGATATGATTGTCAATACCTATGCGGCTGCGGTTGAGCAGTACGATGGCGATAAAATTAAATTTCATCCGATGCGTGCAGACTATGGAAAATACCGTTTGATTAGTGTTTCCAGTGTGGTGATACGGCCCAATGGTAATCGTATTTCAGTGCGCTATAAATTAAGACGTTTTGGTAACCGCTGGAAAGTGTATGACTTTAGTATCGAAAGTATTAGCATGGTATCGAGCTACCGTTCGCAATTTAGTGGTGTGCTGCACAGTAAAGGTGTGGCGGGGTTGATTAAGCGCTTAAAGGCGCACAATCGAAAAGTGAATGAGAGCTAATGGCGATTGACATTACCCAGCAAGACGGCACGTTGATGTTAATTGGGACGATTAACTTCGCGACAGTCAATCAGTGGCGTGAGCGCACAGAGCAAATTTTAACGGCTAAAGCATATCGCGATTATTGTATTGATTTTTCTCAAGTTGTACAGGCGGATAGTTCAATACTGACTTTAATGCTGTGTTTGTTGCGTCTTGCGAAAGCATTAGGTATAAAGGTGCTATATGTGGCTGTTCCTGATCATGTTTTACGCATATCGGAGTTGTACGGAATAAAAAGCTTGCTGCCGGTAAGCAATCGGGAGGATGCTAGTCGTAATGGATAAAGTAATGGATAAATTATTAATAACAGGTGGTACGCCACTGCATGGCACGATACGTGCTTCAGGTGCTAAAAATGCGGTATTACCGATATTAGCTGCGACCATATTAGCGAGTAAGCCTGTGATACTCGATAATATCCCACATCTTAACGATGTCACCACCATGATCGAACTGTTAGGTCGTCTGGGCGTGCGTTTGATGATGGGGGATCGTATGAGTCTTGAGGTGGATGCGTCTCATTTATCATCGTGTAAAGCACCCTATGATTTGGTTAAAACGATGCGTGCCTCGATATTGGTATTGGGACCCTTACTGTCACGTTATGGCCACGCTGAGGTATCGTTGCCCGGTGGGTGTGCGATTGGCTCTAGGCCAGTTGATTTACACGTTGACATGATGAAGCGCATGGGTGCTGATATTAAAGTAACCAATGGTTTTATCAAAGCACGATCAAGCGGTCGTTTAAAGGGATGCAAATTGAAATTCGATACGGTTACGGTCACAGGTACCGAAAATGTATTGATGGCAGCAGTGCTTGCTGAGGGAACGACGACGATCAGTAATGCAGCATGTGAGCCTGAGGTGATTGATCTCGCTAATTTTCTCAAACAGTTGGGCGCAAAAATTAAAGGCGCAGGTTCGTCTATCATCACAATTGAAGGTGTTGAATCATTGCATGGTGGTCAGTACCATGTACTGTCAGATCGTATTGAGGCAGGTACGTACTTAATTGCGGCGGCAATGACGCGTGGTAGTATCACAATCAAAGATATCAACCCGGCGATTTTGACCGTGGTTCTCGAAACGTTACAAGAAGCACGCGCACATATCGAAACAGGCGATGATTGGATTTCACTGGATATGAAGGGAGCACGGCCTAAAGCCGTTAGTATTAGTACAGCGCCTTACCCACAGATGCCAACGGATATGCAAGCACAATTTTTAGCAATGAATGCAGTGGCTGAGGGATGCTCAAAAGTGGTGGAGAATGTATTTGAAAATCGCTTCATGCACGTGCCAGAGCTACGTAGGCTGGGTGCACGCATTACACTGGAAGGAAATACGGCATTTTGTACGGGCACTGAATATTTGCAAGCAGCACCGGTGATGGCAACGGATCTTCGTGCCTCGGCGGGGCTTGTATTAGCCGGGTTGATGGCGAACGGCCAAACCGTGGTTGATCGAATCTACCACGTCGATCGTGGCTACGAGTGTATCGAAGAAAAATTATCACAACTGGGCGCTACGATCCAACGGCTCTCAACCTCTAAATACCAACAACCAGAACGGGTATAGTATCATGCAGCGTCAAGAACTGATGGCTTACTTGACGGATTTATTAACGCCTGAGCGTTATCACGATTATTGTCCGAATGGCCTACAAGTTTCGGGAACGCCTGACATCAAGCGTATTATATCGGGTGTATCAGCTAACCAAGCATTGATAAGCGCCGCCATCGAGCAACAAGCCGATTTATTATTGGTACATCATGGTTATTTTTGGAAAGGCGAAGACCCGTGTCTCATCGATTTAAAATACGACCGTATTAAATTACTCATGCAACACAATATTAATTTGGTGGTGTACCATTTGCCGTTAGATGGCCATCATGAATTGGGTAACAACGCACAGTTGGCACGCGTATTGGGTTTGACCGTGCAGAGCCAGTTGAGTTCGGGTGAAACACCAGCATTAACGTGGCAAGGCCTGCTAGAACCATCAATGAGTGGTGACGAATTTGCAGCGCATATCGATAAGCAACTAGACCGCACGCCTTTCTATGTG
>NVSS01000058.1 GCA_002732805.1 Coxiella sp. (in: g-proteobacteria) | reverse complement strand
TATTGGCAATCAAGAAAAAGTGCTGATCCACATGCACATTAAAATGTGACAGCATGAAACACCCGCTCGCAAAAAATACCATACCCAGGGTCATCAGTAGTATCGGCGACAGGCGCTTAATCATTAAACCGGTGAAGATCATTGATGCTAGGCTCGCCACCCCACGCGGTATCATCGTTTCCCCCGCGGTCAACACGGGATACTGTTGCAACTGCTCAAGCAACGTCGGAATCCACGCATTCACTGAAATATAACAAGCTGCAAAGCCAATCATAATAATCAGTGATAAGCCAAAGTCTCTATTGCCGAGCAAGGTAAGGTTCACAATATTACGGCGCCCCTGGGATCGGCTATGACTCATAAACACAATTAATGCAAAGACGGCAACCACGGTAATAATCATAATTTGATTGGAACCAAACCATTGCAGTCGATTACCACGATTCAACACATATTCTAGCCCACCCATCGACACAATCAACCACAGCAACCCTTGCCAATCCATTTTTGTGTGTTCGCGCGCTTTAGGAACAGAGGGTAACAATATCATAACCGCGAATAACGCCACGATCACAATGGGTACGTTAATAAAAAAGCACCATCGCCAGCCCAATGAATTAGTGACGACAGCACCAATAATAGGCCCTAAAATAGGCGCTGTCATCAGCCCAATCCCGTAAAATGACATGGCCTTCCCCATGTCCTCTTTATCAAATGTGTCAACGATAAGACCCTGTGATAACGGACCTAAGAGTGCACCGACCCCGCCTTGTATAAAGCGCAGGATCACAATTTCAGTAATATTAGTTGCCAGACCACATAATACCGAGGCGATACCAAATCCACTAATAGCAAAAAGCATTAAGGGCCGCCGGCCAAAGCGTTTGACAAAAAACCCGGTTAATGGCATAAACATCGCGGTTGCCGTGATGTAAGCGGTCATCGTCCAGCTCATTTGGTCGATCGTCGCCCCCAAGCTACCGCGCATCGTGTTCAATGCCACGCTCACAATCGTGCCATCGAGTATTTCAAGTGCGGTTATAATAACGGCCGTTAACGTGATCAATATGACGTAGAGACGCCCTTTCTGACTCATGTCAAATCGACTCGGACCCAGGCACTGCTGCCAACACGTAACGGTATGCCCTGCGGTGGGTTGTGCAATTTAATTTTCACTGTAAAGCGCTGTGTCACCTTAACCCAGTTACCACTGTCTTTTTCCGACGGTAATATTGAAAAACGATCACCACTACCATGCGCCATACTTTGTATCACACCTTTAAACGTTTTACGTGGATACATATCAATGATCACAGCTACCGGCATACCAACCTGCATCTTTCCAACGTCTGTTTCTTTAAAATGGGCATCGATCCATATAGGCTGACGATCAATGAGATTAAACACAGTTTGCAACGCCGTGACACTATCGCCCACCCGCAATGTATTTTGCGCAATGTACCCGCTCATTGTGGCATATACATGCGTATGCGCTAAATCTAAACGTGCTTGATCCACCGCCGTTCGCGCTATTGCTATTTGTGCATTTGCTTTCCCAGCAGCACCCATCGTATCGATTGCTTCACGCAACTGCGCATGTGAATTATTAAGGTCTGCTAAAGAGACACGTAATTGATTAACGTGATCATCGAGCTTTTGTTTGGTTGTGTAATGCTGATCGTATAATTTTTTATAGCGTGCATAGGTTGATTGCGCTAACTGCACGTTTGCTTTATCACGCATATATAACGCCTGCGCCGCATTGCGTTTATCGTGCAATGCCCGTACCTGTTGCCGCGCGTTGCTTAAATTTGCCTGTGCTTTTGCCAAGACTAACTGAACGGCATGTGCGTCGAGCGTAAATAATAAGGCCCCTTTTTTAACACGCTCATGATTACTCACGTACATATGCGCTACCTGACCACTCACCTGTGCATTGACTCCCACAATAGACGCATTGACGTAGGCATCATCGGTAGACGGGTGTTGGTTGCTGTAATGCACATAGCACGCAAGCCCCAGTACAACACTGATGGCAGCAACCAATAATAGACTGTATTTAGTTTTAGCGGAGCTTATAGGTGACATGCGCCTCCTTGTATTTCATTTTATTTATATTTAAATTTTTAAACTATTTGCCCAAATTTTTTTTAACTTTCTTTGTTACATACACCTATAATCTTACGGTACGTCTTCAATAAAAATTCTTGTTCGTCTTCGTCAAGCGAATGCATCAAACGTGATGACATCTTACGCATCGCATCACGATAAGAATCATAGAGCTCCTGGCCCTTTTGCGTTAACTGAACTCGAACAACGCGACGATCATCTTCACAGCGTACACGCGCGACAAATTCTGTTTTGACGAGTTTATCCACGATGACAGTAATACTGCTCAGAGACAGACTAGGCACCTTCTTAGCGACCGCTCCCATGGTACACGGCTGCTTGGACGCGATGATCAATAATACCTTGAGCTGAACAACGCTCATGCATTGGGTGCGTTTTAAAAAATCGACCTCTTCCTCATTAAAGCGCTGACGCAGCCCCAGTAGGATATCGGCAAATTCTTCGGCTCTACATTTAATTTTCTCTTCTGACATAAAAGTAATTCTAAAACAATATAATTTAAAAGTCAAATATTTTAATGCTTGTTATATTAGGGGGTTGCCGTAATTTTTACGGATTTTATCGTAACACAAGCCAAAATCACAGTCACATCAATATATGTTAAGCTAGGGCTCACTGCAACCCCTTACTCATAAGGACATACCATGTCAGGTGTAATCTACGTTACTGTGATCATTTCGTGCCATGAAAACAAAATTCAAGACTGCCTTAGCAGCGCCTTTAAATTTAAAGCTAAGAGCCTAAAGGAAGAAGGCTGTATTTCGCTCATCATCACCCAGCCACCTGAAAACCTCAGCAAAATCATCCTCCTCGAGACCTATACTAGCCATGCCGCCTTCGAACAGCACCAAGACCAGCCCTATACCGCTGAGTTTGGCCGCACCGTCGCTGAGGAATACGCTAAATTTGTTCATTTCCATATGAGCAGTGAAGTTGTCACACCTTAACCTATTAATAAATTAAACGATTGGATGCCCCTTAATTAATTATTGGTCATGCGTGGCATATATTCACCACGAATAATTAATTTGGAGATTCCAATGCATAGAATGCGAAACCTAGCCATGCGGCAACCAAAAGCACCAGCGAAGAAATCTAGCGACGACTTAGACAAGCAGACAGATGAAGCTACAAAATTCAGTGCCCGCTTCAAACTCACACCTGCCGCAGAAGAAAGGCGCAAGCATGCTGAACTGTTAGCTGAGATCGCGGCAAAAACCCAGGCAACGGTACCTCATTATTTTGAATCATTTGGCGACGAAGATGACTACGACCCTCAGACCACCTCATTACCAACGTCGTCGCAGTAGCAGCACACCGTCGTTCATTGGTAACACCGAAACATCTAAATCCGCACGCGCGTGTAACTGTTTATTAAAACGGTCTAACGCACGTGTGGCGGGCGTACCGGGATCTGCTACATCGCCATGAATAACACGCAATACGTTATCAAATACCAATAGGCCACGTGAATTAATTAACTGTAGCCCCAATTCTAAATAACGTTCGTAATGACGCTTATCGGCGTCCACATAAATAAAATCAAAACTGGCCGCCTGCCCTTCATCAATTAAATTTTGCAATGAGATTAATGCATCGTCTAAGCACACTGATATTTTATGCGCGCACGGGGCTTGCGCCCAAAACGGTTGCCCCATTGTCAACCACGCCTCATTTTTTTCACACGTCACCACCTCACCCTCATCCGGCAATGCTTCTGCCATCGCTAAGGTGGTATACCCTACAAAAGTACCCACCTCAATCACACGCTTAGCGCCTATCAGCTTGAGTAAAAAACATAAAAATTGTGTTTGTTCGGGCGAGGTCATTTTGTGGCTGAATTCATGTTGCAAGGCAAATTCACGCAATGCCTTTAGCGCATCGGACTCCTGGACAAATTGCGTCTGCACGTATTGAAATAACGTCTCTGTTAGCGGTTTAAACGTGATGGCTGCCATTTACTTCCAGCTCTCTGGCAATGCCTCCTGGTATTCCTCAGGATAGGCTTCCGTATTCATCCGCTGCCACAATAAATCCTCACAACCAAAATTGCGTAAGTCCTTAATACGCATAGGGAATAAAACACCATCCAAATGATCACATTCGTGCTGCACCAAACGCGCATGAAAACCGGCTGCCTCACGTTCAAATAACTGCCCGTCACGGTCGTAACCTCGATAGCCTATCTTTTTGTAGCGCGGCACCAAACCACGATACAACGGCACACTCAAACAGCCTTCCCAATCCTCCTCCAGAGCATCATCGAGCACTTCAATCTCAGGATTAATTAACACCGTATCCGCAATCGGCTTTTCATGCGGATAGCGCGCATGTGCTTTGAAGCCAAATACCACAACACGCTGAAAAGAACCGATTTGGGGTGCCGCTATCCCCGCTCCACCATAAAAATCCTGACTTTCCCATAAATCATCGATCAATTGCTGCACCTCAGGTGAGTCTATATTTTGCACAGTTATTGACTTCTCAAGGAGGCGTTGATCGCCCATCCTTAACAATTTCTTAACAGTCATGATGCTCTCCGGCCTTTAAAATTAACAATAGACTAACATTACTAATATCAAAACTGAATACTTGACTTTGATCAACTTTATAGTACCATCGTTGGCCACAAAGCTTTATTATTGTACATTGAATTGCGACGGAAGCGTGCTTATGGATAGAAGCCGATTGTCATGAAGATAGACCGCCCGTCTCCATCGCCAAACACGAACCGTAGGTTCGGTAGTAATAGTTTTATTAGGAGTAAACTATGTTAATTTTAACCCGCAGAACGAAAGAAGCAATTGTTATTGGCGATAACAAAGAAATCAAGATCACCGTACTCAACATACGTGGCGGTCAAGTACAGTTTGGTATTGATGCACCGAGGAGCGTCTCCGTACATCGTGAAGAAGTTTACGATCGCATCCACGGCACAGCACCACCAAAAGAAAAAGAAGAAACCGAAACTACGTCGTAATAATGCAATAACCTCAAAAGCCCCATGCACTGGGGCTTTTCTGTTCCACGCATACACTCTATTCAGATCTCTTTACTTTAAATTTAAAGCATGCATGCTTCCATCACTTATTTAAATTGAAACAAGGACGGGGAACCATGGGTAAAAATTCGACAACAACTAAGGTATTAACGGGGGCAGTCTACGTTACAGGCGGCCTCGCCGGCTGGGCATTAGGAACAGCCCTATTTTCTGGCCTGGGCGCTTTAGAGGGTAGCCTTGGAGCAATGGTCCTCAGCACTTATCACGCTGGATACGACGAAAAAATATCTACCGAAGCAGGCGCACTAGGTGGAGCTGCATTCGGCGCTGCACTCTCGCCCTTCATTCTTTGCTGTGTCTTCTCAGTCATGAGCAGTCGCAGCTCAAATAAAAAAACTGAAGATAAATCGGAAGCTGCTGCAACCGGCAGTATCGTAGGCACTGCTGTCACCTCTGTACTGTTGGGTATCGCAGGCTCAAGCATGCAACGTAACCATGGTCTTCGACGACTCACGATTGGCAAGCAAGCAGCCGCCAGCGCCGTGGGTGGTCCCCTGGCGCTATTTACAATACTTGCAGCCGCGATCGGCCTCGCCATAATTGGAGGTGCTACGTATTTTGTATTCCAATGTATTCAACAGAAACGCAAGAAGACACCAGCAATTCAATCCCAGGGCACTCAAGATCTAGTAACTCGATTCCGGGACATTCAAGCTCGGGAACAACAAGAAGCTAATTCAACAGACATAGTCGATGCTACCATAATTGACATACCTGAAGATGACGCGGATGGACTCACACAATCCGACGAAACAAAGGAGACTCCTATGGGAGCTGTTGAAATAAGCAGCATTACTGAAATAGAATCTAGCATACGTCAAGCAGAGGTTGGCGGACGAAGATCTCCTGCGCTACTATTCACTACATCTAATACTGAAGCAGAAAATGACTCTACGCTAGAGGCAGCCAACGGGGCAACGAGTACCGTTTAATATGTATTGCTGAGAAAGCATGGAGGCTTTCTCATTTACATGTGGGGTCACACCAGACCTTATTCTGCATTATCTTATACTTTCAATACGTTAAAAACTAAGTTATGTTTAATAGTGTTAAACATAACTTTTTAACGGGTTGGTTTATTCGAATATTTTACGGTGTTGCTTAGGCTGCCTGTTTTTTTCTTGCAGAGTTATGTTTAACACTATTAAACATAACTCTGGCTCTAATCGCTTGAAAATTAAGGATGATTGCGAATAAGGTCTGGTATGACCCCACATGTTCTTACTTCCGTTTTGCGTAATACGCTTGTAGCAATTCATCCATCAAGGCATCCATAACGCCCGTACGCGCCGTATCATCGATCATACGGCCATCTTCTTTGACATCTACCAGCATATCTTCAATCGCCCTAGTAGCCGTTCCTGATGGGAACTGAGAGGCTAGCAGTGCGCGTGCATTACGTGGACCAATCTTCTTATAAAGACGGTTACGTAAATTCACATCTTCTGCAGTGGTACTGAGTGCCCATAATTCAATAGGACCTAACGTCGCCGTTAACAGCTGCGTATTAATACCATTTTTAGTTGCAAATTGCGCCAAGAACGTCGCGCCCTCTTCACGAGGACCATGGACACGGCTTTTCAATGCAATTTCAGCGGTACGTGATAAACCAAATACCTTGGCAGTTTTACGCACCGATTGCTCAGGACCCGCTTCCATAATAAAGACGGACGTCGCGAACTCCACCATAATTTCATCAAAATCATCGAGCGATTGTGACAGTAACGCTACTTGTACTTTCCATTTACGACCTTCACGCATATCCAATACAACCTGATCACGCACGGCTTGTACGTTTGCAGTCCGATGAAATTCATCATAAACAATACGTTTCGGGTCTTCACGAATTTCAAGAATACGTGCGTTATGATACGTGCGATACGCCTCAGGCATATCACTTACGTTATCTTCGGTTAAGTAATAGTGTCTCGCCAACACATAACGTGCCAACATATACATCACGGCGGTTTGACGGTTGGCAGTATCACCACCACTGCGCGCTACTTCATCTAAATCAAGCGCCACAATACGGGCATCACCAATATCAAACTGGGTCACTTGTGAAATAATCGGATACTCACGTACCGCACTTGAAATCATACGTGAAAATGCATGAATCAAGGGCTCACCCGTGGGTGCGATAATTTTACCGTATAAATCTTGAATAGCGGGCAGTCGACAAACCGCCGTCACATCCGCTAATACGGGCATGGCCTGACGCTGAG
Organism: Coxiella sp. (in: g-proteobacteria); assembly: GCA_002732805.1. Classification (GTDB taxonomy): domain Bacteria; phylum Pseudomonadota; class Gammaproteobacteria; order Coxiellales; family Coxiellaceae. The sequence goes on along the minus strand of NVSS01000058.1, from coordinate 4,636 downwards.
CCAACAACGATTCATGCTTAAAACCAGCCATGAAAAAGGCGTCTGTGATTTCCCACCACGTGGTGTGACTATCGACAACAAAATCAATCTCTTCGAGGATACCATCAATAATTTCTTCAACACCTTGCGCATAAACCTTTGGATTACCTTCATCCGCAAACGACTTATAGAGTTCGTCAACAATCAGGCCAGACATATCAGATACACCATCATAGGTTTTTTCAGAACCTACCGGTGTCGCTAATAGCGTTAAGAAATTAACTAAAAAGCTACGCTCTTGCGGTGTTGGAAAACGACAGCCTAATTGTGTATCAAAAGGGTTAATGGCGTAATCCGCGCGCATACGCAAGCGATGGTAGGCCACCAAATGTTTTTGTGATGCAGGCAACGCATCTTTAATAAGTGAAATCAAACCACTACTGGAAGGGCCCACATCAATAATTGAAATACGCGGTAAGCGCTCTAAACCAGACGACAAGCATACCGCTAAATTAATCGCGTTTGACAGTACTGATTTACCGGAACCCGGACGCGCATAAAACAAATCGATCCACGTCGTTTGCTGACGTGATCCTGGATGATACGGCCAAGGCTTACCATCAGGCGAACGAAATAAGATCGCACCGTGCTCCCAAGGAGACGACGGACGATACAAGGGCAACATATATAACACATCAGATAACGGCGCAATTGAGGCGGTCGCCACACTGTCACCGGAGACACCCAGCATCGTCGAAACAACACCTTGATACGGATCACCACATGTTTCAGAGACATCACAACTGCCCCAGCCTTCCATCGCTTTAGCCAGCATCGATGCACGTGAACGTAACAAACGAATATCACCTTCAGGTGCCCAGGTAGAGGCAGACACACGCAAACGCACAACGGCATCATCCGTATTTAGATTGATGTAGTCCATCAAACGTAGTGAATCAGTCACCAAGCGATTTTGCGAGGACGTCACTGTTAATACAGAGGCAACAGCCGCCCGTAATTTAGAATGACCTAATCCATCACTTTCAATAAAATACGACATGCGCCAAGGAATATGTGTCTGTAAGGTACGCGTGAATAAACGCATAAACGGTTGAATATCTTTAGGAAAGAGATCAATAAACACCGTGGAATAAATACGGTCACCAACGCGTGCTGTACGTAAATCGATTGCTTCTGCTTCACGGGGTAAAATCTGACGTGGCAATGCAGGCCATAATACATCCGAAATTTCGCCCTTCATTTTCTTCAATTCTTTGATCGTAATTTTATCACCCGGAAGTGATGGTCGCCAGGTGCGGTCTGTAAATTCAGGATCGGCCGAGTTACGCATCGCATGCACAGCATCATGCACTTCTAACAAGGACGCTTCAATATTAAAGTTAACAAAATCATTGGTCACTGAGCGCACGAACGAGTCATGGCTTTCACGCAAATCAGGCACAGCGGCCACAATGTTCTGTGATTCAATAAACGCAGGGATTTTGTGCTTTTTGAGTGAACGTCGCTTGTCTTTTAAGGAACGCTTCATCTGTTCGCGGGTCAAGGATTTAAGACGCGTCCAGAGCACCATATATACTTCTTCGTGTGCACAATAGCGTGATAAGTTGTCAACACGCTCTTTAAATAAATCATCCAGCTGTAATCCTAGTCGATCCGCTGTTTGTTCGGCAGGCCTTAACATTTCTTTTAGTACGTCACCCACTTGATCACGATCATAGCTGAAAAAAACCTGTATCACATGACCTGGTTGCGACATGATCGTTTGTAAACATTGTTGTAACCCCGCGTGAATTTCTTTAAATTCATCGGCCCCTACTAAGGAGGTAACGCCTTCGATTTTAATAACAGACAATAGCGAGCCGTCGTGAGCCACTAATGCCGTAGGGCTATCCGCTGTTTGAATGTCACAATAGGAAGAGGTTGTCTGTTTGATGGAGGTACTCATCCACGCAAAGAAACTATTAAAAAAACTACTTACTGATTTAAAATATTTATTCATCGTCACCTAACTCATGTCGTTTAATGCATCTAATGTCCACGCTTCTATTTGACTGACATAGCGCGGCATTGTTGGTAATATACGTAATTTCGTCATTAACTCGTCATGCAATTTTTTTTTGTCTTTAATATTTGCATCTATCAATAATTGCCCGTAGATACTGGGTGAACTCATGCCTTTGCCGAGCTCTTTTTCAACGTATTGTGTGCGTAATCGTAAATTTCGATAGATTGTTTTGGCATCCGCACTGGATCGTCCGCCACTCACTATCATACTAAACAGAACATGGCAAAATGCATTGAGGTCGTTTTGTGGCATTTCAGGAAGATAAATAAGTGTCCCTCCCCCAAACTCACTCTTACCAACGCCTTCTAGAAAAAAACATTGAGCGCATAGCTGACACGCTGTCACCAGATTCGACATATGATTATTGCCATAATCACCGTCCGCATTGATTACATCTAAGAATTGTGTTGCTTGAAACCCGCAATATTGGCAGGTGTGATGATCGCGCTTAAAAATGCGATCGCGAAACTTTTTGAACTTTTCATCCGACGCGCGGATCGTAAAGAGCCGCCAATCACTTTCCGTCGCATTTAAATGAATCGTACGTAAAGTCATTGACGGCACCTATAAAATTGACTGGGATAGGTCAAGTTTAACACCAACCTACCCATTATGCATTATTACTAACCGCCACTAACACCAATCAATGTTTTCATACCCGCACCACTTAGATGAGATACTTTAGCAGAACTTCCAATAACCGCGTTCTTCGCTGTCGGTACCATAATTGGGAACAACGTTAAACCAGCACCAATAAGCATTAAGGTAACACCTTGACTTAAAGGAACCTGCGTTGGGTTTAATTTATGTTGATGGAACTTAAAGAACGATGCCATCACAAAACCAATACCCGCGATCAAAGCGATATTCGTAAGAATGTTTGCTAAGTGACCCACTGTATGCTGAATGTTTGTTGAAATAGCAGATAATGCAACACCGTTATCAGGACCTGCAAAAACGCTACCCGCCACAAAAATACCACCAAATGTAGCAACAATAAGTGCTGACTTGGCATACTTCTTAGATATAGATTTAAACTTGTTATTCATTCTCTTTTTCTCCAACACTTATGTATTTAATTAACAGTTTGTACGCTCATGATACATCAAGAACCTTAAGAGAATATTAAATACTTAAGGCATGATTAAATAATGTACAAAATATATACGGATCCTATGGTCGAACCCGATTTTGGTAAATAACGTATATTTTTCAGTATGTTAAAGGCTATTCGCATAAATGCGCATAGCCTAACTCATTGATAGTATTATTATTTTGAAGCTACGTGACAGCGTTAGACCTGATTAATATCGAAAAGATACTTAATTAGATCAACCGTGCCCATTATATGAACACATAAGATACCGCCAAAAAGATAGAGCATGGCCTTGGCTGATTGCCCAGGCTGCCCACCAATCTCACCAGAGCGTGAAAACATGGTACAAGCACGTATAATCGCACCCACACCAATCAAGCGCACAAAGGCATTAATAACAGGTATATAGGCATCAATATTATGTAGCCCAGAACTCGTGTAAGCAAGAGGTGACGTATTTCCCGCACCCCAAAAGGCAAGCAAGCTTGTTTTAATGGTAATCGGCAACATGAGTAATAACACACCGGCAATCACCATGGTGGTCGGCGCCCAAATCGTCATTTGATGCGACATGAACGTACGCATTTCACCGTAACGCTTTAATTTAAAAAGGCCACCAACAAAAAGCCCAATACCCATGATAATCGATATGGCATTTAAAATAATCGATATGGTACCTAAATGCTGCAACATAACGGCTGCATGTACAACTGGATCACCCATGCTCATTATTGACACCCCCTCATTTGATTCATATTAGCTATCATTTGATCCGTACTGAATCACTTTTCCGCTCGTTGTAAACACACGGCCTGAATCCGCATCAATACCACGCACTTTGCCATAATAGTTTGATATCGTATTACCCGCAGCAATACTTAATGACTGGCCATTTGAGCCCATCAACCAAGCACGTCCACGCACGACCGCTTTAATAGTATAGGTAACCGGCTTAGGATGAAAAACAGGCTTAACTGATTTCTTCTTAGGCGTCACCGTCAACGATTTTGTATTCTTCTGAACATCAGCAGTTAATAACTTAACTTGCGCTGTCAACATCGAAACCGATTGATTCAACTGAGCATTCGCTTGATTGGACGTTAATACAGCACTACGCAACTGTGAAATATGATTTTGCATATCTGACATAGTCGTCGCATTGTTCACTTGATCCGATTTAATCGAATCCAGTTGATTCAGCATCTTATTGGCTGGCTGCTCCACTGTCTTAATGGCAGCCACAGGCTGTTTCTTCACAACGACATTCTGTTTAGGGTCGTGCTTCATCACCTGAAACGCAACAATCACCACCATCGCTGCCGTCACACCAATGACCAACTTTTTGTTTTTCAAAAAAGGAAAACGATCAGTAAGTCCTGGCTTTTTATCGCCAGTACCTTTTTCTGCCAGTTCGTGGGAGTCATAAGGCCCCATTGAGAACCCTTCTCGAGTGGTAAAATACCAGTTGTTAGCTA
>NVSS01000057.1 GCA_002732805.1 Coxiella sp. (in: g-proteobacteria) | reverse complement strand
ATAAGTAAGACACATAACCGGCACCGTGTTTAGTCCCGGTTATGTGTCGTTGCGGTATTACAATTATTTAAGCTCAGGTGGTGTGCGAGTTCCGTTTGCTGGATCGCCTGATACTACTGATGATAGTTCTTCAGTACGTGCCTGCTCCACTCCTCTGCTTTCACTGTCATCTGCTGATGCGGACAGAGCATCATACCCACCTTGCGGATGATCAGCACGGCGGAGCTCACGCGCACTTGTACCTACAAAGAGTAAGGATCCCGCTAGAAATGCGGTGGGTCCGCCGATGGCTACTGCTTGTTCTACGGGCGTGAATTGGGCGCCTGGGGCGGTTGCAACTTCAATTCCTTTTTTAAGGAAAAATGCTGAGCCTATCGTGAAAATAAGCGAGCCCACTTCAAACAGTGCCGCTGGAATTTTTCCGGGATCATCTTTGCAAAGATGTACCGCGTTAGCGAGTGAAAACAGTGCCGAGCCTACGACAAAGCCAACAGCGGAGCCGGCGAGTTCGGCATTCTCAATGCTGCCGTCTACGAGGTCTTCTGCTATGCCGTTATAGGCAAACACAGCGGTTCCTGCGTTGATGAGTAAGGTAGCAATTAAATTGGCGACACTATCACCCTTTGTTGGGCCTTGGCGATCACCTGCTTGCCGGTCGCGATGCACTTGATGTGCGCTAGTGACCGTTAAGATAGAGGAGGCAAGACTAATCAATATGGGCGCAATGAAATCGGCTATGCCTAATGGCGTACCACCAGATCCCTGTTCTTCATTCCAGCCATTGTAGACAAAGGTGGCTGCACCAAGGGTCAGTAGTCCTGAGGCAAAGGTATTGAGTATTGAAATAGCGAGGTCTTCGTTTGTGGCGGGTGTGCGCATGGGGATGCTCCTTACAAGATGTTTTGTTTTAGTTGCCGTGGATGATAAATTATTTAAATTTTAAAGTAAACCCTAAAACACTTAAGGAGTGCTGAAATAAGTAACTATTACGTAAGCTTGTACCTAAACAAGTCACATGCTATGGTTTTTACTTGGTATTGTTAGGATGTGTTGATGAATTTACTGAGTCCCCAGCTTGTCGCCTTTATGAGCGTGGTTAAGAATAAGACAGTCCATGCGGCGGCGAATACTTTGTGTATTACGCAAACTGCCGTCACGCAGCGTATCAAGGCACTGGAAGCACGTTTAAAGACCACGCTGTTTATTCGCTCACGTCGCGGTATGGCGCTGACGACAGAGGGTGAGGCCTTATTACGCTATTGCCAGGCGGCTTGCGATCTTGAGGGTGAGACCATGGCGCAGATTCATCAGTCGGGTGTGGCCAGCGAAGTGACGCTTGCCCTTTGCGGACCGACTAGTATCATGCGCTCACGTGTCATTCCCGCGTGTCTGCCGTTAATTGATGATTACCCCGACCTTCTATTTGAATTTCAGATTTGTGATGTTGCGGAGCGTCAGCAACGCTTAAAGCTCGGCGAGAGTGACTTTGTGATTGTGCAAAAGAATGAATTGGCCGATGAAATGGAATATAAACAGTTGAACCCCGAAGTGTATGTGTTGGTGTGTAGCAGTGACTGGCAGGGACGCAAATTGCAACAAGTGATTAAACAAGAGCGTGCTATTGATTTTGACCCCAGTGACCAAGCAACAATACAGTATCTACAAGAACATAAACTTCTCGATGACATGAGGCCGAGTCGTTATTACGTGAATCATACCGAACTGATTGCTGACCTGGTGTGTCAAGGTGTGGGCTACACCACGCTAACCCGCGAATTTGCTAAACAATATGTCGATGCCGGTGATATGATTATTTTGAATAATAGTAAAGTGTATACGGTGCAACCGTATTTGGCTTGGTACAAACGACCTGAGCCACCTCAGTATTTTCAGCGGTTAATTGAGTCAATTATTTAATGTTTTACTTAACACCAGTCTGAGCGTCATTTTCTATGTTTATTCTTTAATTTGATAGCAGTGGATATATTCATGTCGCTAACACGGATTGATTTATTATTTTTTATCATACCAAATGCATCGTCGATACCGATTTTTTTGCGGGACATGATTACTTCGTTGTGACCAAAGACGTACGGTATCGTGGCTTAAGCGTATGCCGCGTAGTGCCATATGCTCAGCCACATCTACCAAACTATTTTTAAAACGGTAATGCTAGAAGACTGTCAGAACGACAATATCCGTAGGATATTCTAAAAATTTTAAGGCGTACCGGTTCGCTCATTAAATTGTTTGCTGCATTCGCGGCATCGAAACTGCCGGTAGCCTAATGAGCTGGAGATTTTAGCGGTAACGTACCGTTAGCAGCGCAGTTCGGATGGTTCATAGCATTTAATCCTTGGTTAGACTATAAAAGTAGCCTATTATAACATCAGATTAGTGGCCGGTTTTGACGCAACTGGTATGGATGTTTGAGAGTGTAATTTAGAGGTGTATTATGGCTGAGACCTTTTCGAGTAGGTTAATTCGTTCCTGGAGTAAAACATTCGGCATAAATGAGCGTATGTCGAGTAGATCGCTATCACATTATTTGGGTATTCCTAAGTCGAAAGATGACAAGGTTCGTAACAGGCTTGAATGGGCAAGTTATATATTAGGTGGTTTTATACTAGAGCCGGCAAAGAGCCTACTTAAGCTCCCCCTACAAATGTTTCCTCGTATAGTGAGTGATCTTACAATCTGCTTGTGGGAATTTGATGTTATAGAGGGGGACGAGGGGAACGAGGGGGAAGAGATGAATTATTTTATTCTGAAAGGGGTTGGTTTGCTCGTATTGGGGTCAGTAGCAGCAGCTTTATATCCAGTTAGACTACTTTCTAGAGCGGTATTATCCCCAGTTCAAAGCTTTGAAAGTGCACAGTCATTTAGAAATCCAGTGCTGCGAGTCGCCGCTAAGGGTTTGAGTGTTATTACGAGTGCTGCTTCCTTAGTTGCAGCAACTATCTTTGCGCCAGTTGTGTTAGCTAAAATGGGTGTGTCTGCAGTCGCCAGTGCTTCAGCGTATGTGCCTACTTTCTTGAAGTCAGTATTTACAGGTATAGGCTCTTTCTTAAATACAGGTGCGTATATTGTATCGCAATCTATCTCAGCATTAGCTATGGCTGCCACGTTGGCTGTGCGATCATTGCCGTTATTGAAGCGTCCAGTTGAATATGGACCGCCCAAAGACTGGTTATGTTCTCAGCTAACTGGGGCGGCACTGATTAACCCTGTATTAGTAAAAAGGGAGGGGGGCGTACTGTCTATTAATAGGGATGAGGTTAAAGATTATGATGAATCTAGGCGTAACATTTCTCTAGAAAAAATTATTGAGGCTAAGAAAGACAATAATGGCACGTTTGATGGTATTGATCCGTATGAATATTTTGAGTGTCCGGTATCGCGGGATTTACTGAACGACCCCGTAATTACATTAACAGGACATACTTATAGCAGAAGTATGATTGTTCTATGTAAAGACGATCCACTGAATAGGGCGCCTATAGGCAAGCTATGGGAGAACACGCCGATACAGGCAGCTATGATAGCCTCTCGCAATTGGCCAAAGGAGAAGGCGGCTAATCCTACGCTGAATACATCTACTAATACTCAGGAAGGAGTGATTAGTCAGAGTTTAGGTCAAACATTATTTGGCAAGCATAGAGACGATGAGGGCACGGCAATCGGGCCAAAGGTTAGTCAGTTTTGCGCAAAAATGATATAGCCACAAATTTTGGTTCCGTCAAAACTCAGCACATTTCTCAAAAAAAGCACATTATGTTGTGGTTGAAAACGGATGCCTCATACATCATATTGCTGTCAGTGGCTGAGTCTTGACAGAACCGATTACGTTCCCAGCCCAGTCTATTATAAATTCAACCGTATCGCCGATGTGTCGCTTTAAATGAGCTCGAATAAATTTGGGCAATGCTATTTGGCCTTTAGTAGCGAGTTTGGTTGAGCTCATAATTTTTCCTTACTTGTGAAAGTGATGGATAAATTATAATGAATTTATGATTGCAAGTTTCACGATTTTTTACATAAATGCCGATACATCAGCGCATAAAAGAAAATGGCACAGACGACGGTAATGCCGATATAGGCATAGGCGGCGGGTATTTGGTTGGCGGATGGCAGGTAGCTGGCCATGACGGTCGCCAGTGCGGTAATGGAGCTGAAGGTGAGGCCGACCATGGCGCTGGCGGCGCCGGCCATTTTGGGAAAGAGACCTAATACGGTCGACATTGCATTCGGAAATATAAATGAGCTGAACATCAAGCTAACAAAGAGTGGAATGAAATAGGCGTAGAGGTTAACCGGATAGAGGTAGCCCAATACCAGAAATACAATAAAGCCGGCTAGGGACACAAACAGCCCGAATTGAATGAGTTGTTTTACCGAATAGCGCGTGACGAAGTAGCGATTGAGCAGGTTGCCCATCAAAAACCCACCACCCATAATCAAGGCAATATAGCCAAAATCAACCGCACTGTAATGCAATACGTCTTGGATTAAGAACGGCCCAATGACATTAAACAGAACGATCATGCCATAAACGGCGCCCATACAAATTACACAACCCCAGAAAATACGGTGGCTAAAGATTTCGCGGTATTGCTTAAAGAGCTTTTTAGGGGCCCATTTGTTTTTATTGATGTTTGTTTCAGGCATCACAAAGGCCAGTCCTAGCATCGCAACCGCATAGGCGATGTAAAAAATAAAGTTGGCTTGCCAATTAAAATAATGTTGTAAATAACCGCCAATGAATGGCGCAATGACAGGTCCAAGGGACCAGGCGAGTGCGACTTGGGCGCCCATTTTTTGCATGTCTTTGCCGCGATCATAACTGTCAGTGACCATAGCGCGGTAGCACACCGCGAGAAAGCTTGCACCAATGCCTTGAAGGAAGCGCATGGCAAGCATCGTCTCAATGGAAGGCATGACGATGGTTGACACGCAGGCGGCGATATAAATGACCATGCCGATAATAAGGGTGGGGCGTCGACCTACGGTATCCGAAAAGGTACCGGCGAAGAGGGGGCCAAACGCATAACCGAAGAGGTACATGGCAATGGTTAATTTGACGAGCTCCGGCGTGGTATGGAGTGCGGAAACAATCCACGGCAGTGACGGAGCGTAAAGGTCGATGCCCATACCGGTCAGCGGTACCATTAATAAAATACATAATGTCAGATACTTAGGTCGGGCTTGTGCTTTATGCTCGGTGATATCATTCATGCGCTTATCCACTAAAAAAGGAGGTAAAATTTTATATTAATTTAAATTTGGATTTTTCAGAGCGACTCTTGATGGGGTGTTATCGGCGTTACAGGCGCTCAAAGTCAAGCGTGGCTAGCGATCGTTTGAAACTGTCACGGCGTTTCATATCCATGTACCAGCGATTGACGCGTGGCAAGGCAATAATATCAGCCAGCATACCCAGCTTTTCGATACGATAGGCAGAGGCGGTACAGACGCAGTCCGCGATGGAATAATGGCTGCCGACGATGACGCGCTCATCGCTGGATGTCAGGTAATGCTCCATTTGTGTTAGGGCATCAAGAATGGCTTGTTGTGATTGAGCAATTTCAGTAGGTGTCAGTTTTCCGGTAATCGCGCGTTCTAAAAATTTACCACGTGCTCTGTTGGGATGCTGGCGTGCCAAGGCGATCACACGTTCAATATCGATGCCCTGACGTTTTTGGGCATTCATGAATAATTTATGGTAGCTCAAGGTGCGAATGGAAGGATCATGTAAGAGTTCATGTGCAGCACAGATTTGATGAATGAGCTCACGCTGGGACGTTTCGGCGGGGAGCAGCTCGGGCTCAAGGTATTCTATTTCGAGGGCAAACATGATATCGGTTGAGTTGCTAAAGGTATGCCCATCATCATCAATCATGGTTGGCACAGTACCATTGGCATTTATGTTGCGGTAATCGCTGCTGAGGTGTTCTTGTTTGAGAAGATCAATGTGTATCGCTTTAAACGGTATATTTTTTTCAGCTAAATAGATTCTGACCTTGTGTGAGGCATAGGACGTTTGGCAGTAATAGAGCGTTATCATAGCAATACCCTAATAATTAACTGTCTTGTTCGTTCAGCTTTTTCAAGCGTTTCAGTTTGTCGAGTTTCTTTTCAAGACGCAGTCGTTTTAGTTTTGACAGGTGGTCGAGGAAAATTTTGCCGTTTAGGTGATCCAGTTCGTGTTGAATGCATTTGGCCATAAAGCCGTCTGCTTCAAATTCAAGTAATTTGCCATGGCGATCGTGAGCACGTACTTTGATCTTCTCAGGGCGCGTTACTTTTTCCCAGACACCGACCCCTAGATCGCAACCAACGGACATACAGCCTTCTTCTTCGGTGTGCTCACCACTGCCTTCAATCACTTCGCCATTAACGAGGCACAGGGGTTGGTCTTTAGCGGGTGAAAAGTCGATAACCGTCACATGCGGCGGATCGATAAGATCAAGCTGTGTGGCCGCCAATGCGGCACAATTAGCAGAGGCATAATGCGTTTCGAACATATCATCAACGATTTGTTGAAATTTTGGGTCTTCAAAATTGTCTACCTTACGCGCACTTGCCTTTAAGCGTACGTCAGGGAATTGAAGAATACGAATAACCGCCATAATTACCTCTATTAAACTACCGAGAAGAGGACTTGAACCTCCACGGGGTTGCCCCCACAAGCACCTGAAGCTTGCGTGTCTACCAATTCCACCATCCCGGCACACGTTACGAACCCCGTAATGTAGCGATGCTGCTTGAAAATGTCAATAAGCAGGTTTAGTAACTGTATGATGTTGATGGTCTCTGAGCTGCTGATTAAAGTCGTCACACCACTTATTAAGCTGTGCATGTGTACAGGGTGTGTGCCAGGATGTGCTATTAGTGGTCATTGCTCGGTAAGCGGCCTGTAAGTCAAGTGGGATATCAAAATCATCATGCTTTCGATAGTCGACCATGAGCACTGATAACCTTTTTTGTTCAGACCAGTCATCATCAGGCGCTGGTTCATCAAAGTCTGGGGTATCACTACTAAAGCTCACTCTGCTACCCGTACTCGACTTGCTCCAAAGCGATTCTGATGAGCCAAATAGTGAGGTGGGCCGCAGACAGCTGCGGATGCGCCTGCGACCGCCTATTTGTGCCGCTAAATCATCGGGCGTTAAACGATCTCCCCTTTGGCCGGGTATGTCAGAATAATGGGGTGGCGGTAACGATGCATAGACGCAGTTGCGATAGCAGTAGGGATGCGCTGGATTTCTGAATCCAACCGCCTCATACAAGGCGTGATGTAGCGTTTGCTCACTACTTGCTACAATCTGGACAACACCCGCGGGAAAAGCGCTGGAATAATATTTTTCTGCGAAGGCGGTGAGGGACTTAATATTGGCATCAATACTGATACGGCAGCGCGAGTAACCACTATCTTGAAGTAGGTGGGTGAGGTTCGATAATTGGCTGGTAGGCAGAGGGGACGCTGCTGTGGTGTAAATAACAAGCTCCATATTTTGATGGGTGAATTGATCGCGGCACTGGGCTAGTAAACGCCGTGCATTAAAGGTGAGGCTGAGTTTTCTGGGATCGGGGTCACCTGTATTAGCAATAATCGTATGCGGATCGAGGAATAGGATGGCTTTTTGTCCAGTGTCCGAGTGGAGGTCATCCATGTAGTCGAAAGTTTGGTGCAGTAGGCCATTCGCTGTTTTTGCATGTCCTTGGAATAAGTTGTCAGCAATGCATGCTGTATAAAAACCTTGATCTGCGCATTGTTGCATTAGACCGGGCTGGGATGACATAACCAGTGTATTGGAGGGGCGTACGTCATATTTACGACGTTGCATGGTTAGATTTAAGGGGTGGTGCTCATAAAGAACAAGGTCAATACTACGATGGGTGCCTGGAAACTGTTTAGAGAGTGCGTTATGGAATGCTTCAGGTCGAATATTACGATAGGAATCATCGGCATCAGGCAGTGAAAAATAGACTTTACCTTCTATGAGTCGATAGTGCTCTGCAGGAGCAATCATATGGATAGTGAGTTGTTCTGCGGGGATGGTTTCAAGGAGCTTATTGATTTGGTAGCAAATCACGCTGCTAACACATTCAATGCCTAGGCGGTCATCACGCTCTAGGATATCATAAACATCGACAAGTATATGAAAGGGCTTGCTGCGGCCTTTCGCTACGGGAGCGGCAGCAAAAATGGTCTGCTCTGTCGGAAGTCTAGCCAAATACAGCACCTCACTACTTAAGTGACTTCCTTGTGATACCGTTTCATCCTTGAACACTTAAATACCAGATTAGCGCATAATTTAGTTCTGAACAAGGATAAGTTACTTACCTTAAGTGAAGCTTAAGTGGGGGGGGGTATTACGTATTAGAGGGACCAGTCGATAGGGTCGCGTCCCATTGTTTTGAGAATTTCATTGGCTTTGGAGAAGTGTTGGCAACCAAAGAAACCACGGTGTGCCGATAACGGCGATGGGTGTGAGGTGGTTAATACATGGTGTTTATTAATGTCGATGAGTGGTGCTTTACTTTGTGCGTAAGCGCCCCATAATAAATAGACGATACCGTCAGTGTGTTCGTTGAGTGTCGTGATGATTTGATCCGTAAACTGTTGCCAACCAATATTGGCATGTGAACCGGCATTATGTGCTTGCACCGTGAGTGTGGTATTAAGCAGTAAGACACCTTGCTCCGCCCAGGGGATCAGATTGCCGTGTTGTGGTGTTTCAAGATTGACGTCAGTACGCATTTCTTTGTAGATATTAAGTAATGAGGGTGGCGGACGCACGCCATCGTTTACCGAAAAACACAGACCACAGGCTTGATTGGGGCCGTGATAGGGGTCTTGGCCAATAATAACAACCTTAACGTCATCGAAAGGCGTAAATTTTAGGGCGTTGAAGATATCTTTTTTCTCAGGGTATATCACATTACCAAGGCTATATTCACTATTTAAAAAATCTAAAATCGCTTTAAAATAAGGCTTTTCTTTTTCGCCTGCTAATACGTCTGTCCACGTTAAGGTTGTTGTAGTCATTGTTCATCCTGATGTTAACTTTTACATTGAACCGTATCCTGCCATCGGATTGGTCGCTGCGGGTGGGCTGGCGTCGCCCTTTGGTTTGGCACCCGGCAGCCGAGCTTTGATTGCACTCCATGTGCGTGCTGACCAGCTACTATTCAAAAGCTATATTACATCCGTGTTGACCATATACGCACTACTGTGCGAAATGGTGCAGCCAGTCTAACGGATACACTAAGGGGCGTAAAGCACATATTAAGGCGCTCTAGGGCGGATTTGATACAAATCAAGACTATTTGGTGAATTTATTTCACAATTTATTGGATAAGCGTAATGGCGCGCCCGTAGCCTTCTTTTTGTAGCAAGGCTTGTAGGCGATCAGACTCACCAACGCCTTTTAATGGGCCAAGCTGAACCCGGTAGAGGATTTTATGGCGGATGTCAGATGTGCGGATATGTGTAGTGCGATCTGTTACATAGGCGATTTGTTGTTGGAGGCGATGGGCATTGGGGTATTCACTAAAAGCACCCAGTTGCAGGTAAAGTTGCGGGTGGCGTGCATTGAAATTAGGTGAATTAGGGTAAGGGTTATTCACATCAATGGCCGCTACTTCTACTAATGCTGTGCCATGTTGCTCATAACCGAGTTTAATCGCTGCAGCATAGGACAAATCAATAATACGATTGGGGGCGAACGGGCCGCGGTCATTGACCTTAACGATGACGGAGCGTCCATTTCCTAAGTTGGTGACACGTGCAAAACACGGGATGGGTAAGACCGGGCTGGCCGCCGTCATCTTATAAGGATCATAACGTTCACGCGTGGAGGTGAGCTTGTTGGTGAATTTTGAGCCGTACCATGAGGCAATGCCACGTTGGTTATAACCAACAGCGGTATTGAGCACGTGATAGGTTTGACCATTGACCTGATAGGACGGTGGATTACCAAAACGGCTTTTAGCCAGATAGCGTGGGGTCGCATTAGGAATGAGGCTGACGTTTTTTTGGTGTAATGGTGGACCATCTTGTGTTTGCATTTGGGGGTTGTCGCAGCCAGCGAGAAGAGCGCTTAATGCGAAGATGCTAAGGTAGTTAACGTACGCCATATCGTTCCATCAATCCGTGATTGTTAAGTTGCTAGTATAACGAGGGATTGAACGCTATACTAGCCCCCATGAGTGAAACTATTTATGGAATTCATGCGGTTAGCGCCTTATTAACCTTTCAGCCGGGTCTCGTCGAGCGTATTGTTGTACAGACTGGGCGTCATGACAGGGCATTGCAACCGTGTTTAAAGCAAGCAAAGGCGGCGGGTTTTGTCGTGGAAGAAAAGCCACGTAAAGACATCGATCGTTTATTTAAGGGCAGTGTTGTACATCAAGGTGTTGTCGCCTTTTGTCACCGCTTGCCACAATATAACGAAGCCGATATCGCAGGCATTGTTGATGCTAGCGCTGAGCCACGTTTGGTGCTGATCCTTGATGGTGTGCAAGATCCGCATAATTTAGGGGCTTGTATGCGTGTGGCCAATGCCATGGGTGCTGCCTGTGTGATTGCACCCAAAGATAACTCGGCCTCACTGACGTCGACGGTGATCAAAGTATCGTGTGGCGCTGTATTTGCAACACCGTTTATCCAAGTCACCAATTTAGCGCGTGCACTGTGTAAATTGCAGGACATGGGTATTTGGTTGGTGGGGGCGAGTGCCAATGCTGAGGCGAGCTTAAGCGATATTGACATGTCCGGTAATATTGGCGTGGTGATGGGGGCTGAGGGCGAGGGGTTACGTTCATTGACTGAAAAACATTGCGACTTCTTAGCAAAGATCCCAATGCTTGGCAGCGTCGAAAGCTTGAATGTATCTGTGGCGACCGGTGTTATGCTATATGAAGCCTATCGCCAGCGGGCTGACGGTATTTAAGATTTCTTTTTAGTTAGCGAGGCAAAATTGATTTGGTCGATGACGACATCAGTTTCTGTTTGCTGTTGTTTGCGTAATTGCTTTTCGCCTTTTTCAATTTCGTTCAGCGGTTGTTTAAGCAGCTTCATAAATTTTTCGATTTGTTTTGCATCGTGGGGTAAATGCTGACGGCTTAATGCACTGAGAATCAGTAGGTAGGCTTTTAAGCGAAAGTAATCGGCGAAGCTAAGTGGGTAGTCCACTTTGGGTGGTGTGATATTGACACCATCATAGCGTGCCAATAATTCGGAAATGGGTTCGGGGGCGCTGAATTCGTCGGATTCGAGTTCGGTGGTGGCGAGTCCGTTGTTGTTGAGCGAGCCAGTGATGCTCATTTGCCAGAAGAATAGTTGCCCTTCCCATTGTTGGTTATGGCTGACCACGAGTGCATCCAATGCTTCTTGAATCTTGGTGATTTCATCGGTGGGGAAACGTTCGACTTGCTCTTTATCGAGAACGAGGTCTTTGTCGAGGTGCGTTATGTTATCTTTGAGACTGTCTTGTGCATCAATGTTGGCGGCCATGCGCAACCGTGCGATAACGGTAAAGGCTTTAATTTTATCGAGGAAGAAAGCAGAATAAGGACCTTGAACAGCATCGAGGATTTGTAACTCGGAGAGCACGTTGGTGGGTGAGGCATTGAAATCCTCTTCATTGTAGCCACCGTCTTTGAGTTTGGTGGAATGCTTGAAAATAAGCTTGGCAAGGGTGGACCAGTCACTCAAGAGAACTTTTTGGTAAGTGCTGATAAAATCTGGAAATTTAGAATCGTTAGGCATGTTCTTCATCTTTTTTGTGAGACCGTCATAAATTATACAGTGAAATCAGTGGGGTATCCAGTTTTTCTAAGGAGCTGCGGCTAACGCCGTCCCGGGGAGTGCCATGCATCGCTCATACCTCAAACGCAAAGCCGCTAAGAACGCTGAGACCGCAAAGGTTTTTTTGGATCTGGTTTATCTGGGCTAGTCTTATTTACCCAAATGAATGGATTATATTACGCCCAATACGGGGGAATGTGTTGATTTTAACCACAAAAACGGGCAAAATTGTACTATGTCGTAGCCGATTGGAAAAAGGATGTCCTCTACGGGACCACTTAAAAGAAATGAAAAAAAATCCTATATGGCCTTTTGTAGGGCCCTTATGTGTTTTGATGGTATCAAACCCTGTATTTGCGGTTAAGATTAATCGTAATAGTGATCTTCGAGCCATTGTTATTCAGCAGCAAGCACAACTCGCCAAGCAAGCGCGTGAAATGAGTGTTC
>NVSS01000056.1 GCA_002732805.1 Coxiella sp. (in: g-proteobacteria) | reverse complement strand
TATTGCTGCCGAGCTTATTGGGTTTGGCGTGGTCGGCATCGACGCCCGTGTAGCGGCTGATCATGTGTAATGAATTAATCGGAACATACACTTTATCTTTATCGGCATATTCGAGGGTTAAGTACTCTGCTTTGACGTCACCTGTTTCGATGACTTCGAGGCCTTTATAGCGCGCGATGCCGTATTGAATATGCACGACAGGCGCATCAATTTTTAATTCGGCTAACGAATGAATTAAATTAGCCACATCTGTTTGCTGTTTGTTACGTAGGCGGCGCTGCATCACCTGTTCGCCAAATAAACTGGCTTCAGGGATTAAGGCGAGCTCGGGATCATCCAGCACGAGACCATGATCTAAGGGTGCAACACAAATAGCGTGCGTGGCTTGTGCGCTATTGGTAGCGATAAAGTCAGTCCATGAATCAATGGCGTGTGGTGTAATATGAATCTCACGTAACAGATCAAGCAGTGTTTCTCGGCGGCCGCTCGATTCGGCGGTAAACAGTATTGGGTAATTGACGTTATCAAGGAAGGCTTTAAGCTTATTCAGCGGTTGTTTTTCTTTAGATTCAATTTGAATGTTGGGTAAGCTGGCACGCGAAAAATTATAATTTCCAAATTTGTCATCAAGCAATTCATCGCTCACGCGGACTTGCATGTGTGATTTAAGCTTGGCAAAAAATTGGGCTTGATTCAGGTAGAGTTGGGATGGGGTACACAGTGGTCGTGTGCGATCATAGCGTAATTGTTCATAACGCTTTTCAATGTCCCCCCAGTTTTTTATAAATTTTTCTTGAATATCATTGGGAATAAAGACAGTACAATGTTCTGGTAGATAATCAAAAAAGGTATCGAGCTGTTCGTAGAATAAGGGTAAGTAATATTCGGTACCGGGGAATGGCTTGCCATTTGAAATCGCTTCATAAATAGCGCAATCACGCGGATTTCCTGAAAACTGGCTGCGAAATTGCTGACGAAAATGTGTGATGGCATCGTCCGTGAGTGGGTATTCACGTGCGGGCAATAATTCAATGTGATCAAACTGTTGTTTAGACAGTTGGGTCTCCGGATCAAAGCTCCGAATGGTTTCGATGTCATCATCAAATAATTCAATACGAAAAGGACTATCTGAGCCGGTAGGGAAGACATCCCAAATGGAACCACGTACAGCAAACTCGCCATGCTCACGAACGGCGTCAACATGATGATAGCCGGCCTGTACGAGCTGTACATTTAGTTTATCAATACGAATCTTATCGCCTTTTTGTAGGATAAAGGCGTGCGCGGCAAGATGGTGACGCGGCAGCGTGCGCTGTAGCAAGGTTGGCAAGGCGGCAATAATAATGCCATTTTTCAGGTGCGATGCTTTGTGTAGTGTTGCTAGTCGATTTGAAATAATGTCTTCATGGGGGGAAAAATGATCAAACGCTAAGGTTTCCCAATCAGGAAAATGCAGGATCGGTGTTTGTTCTGGGCCCATAAAAAAGCGCAGTTCACGATGCAGTCTGTTTGCGCCGTTAACGTCGGATGTAATGATTAGGCTGCTACCATCTGAATTTTCAGTGAATTTGGCGATAGCCAGGGTCTCGGTGGTTCGTTGTAGATTGCCCCAATTGACCTTACTATCGCTTTGCTTAAGTGCGGGTGGTGATAACGGTGAGTACATGCCACCATTCTATTTCAGCTGAGTTCATTATGCAAAGCTAAATGACGTATCAACATCAAGAGCCGTTGGGCCTTCTACGCGGAGGTATGCTGTTTCAAGCTCTTCTACACGGTAGGTGGAATCCCAGAGTGTGACATGTGACTTTGCCGTTGTAGCGATGCGCTTAACGAGCGAGTGGGGAGGCTCACGTTGGCTTCTGCCGTAGTATTGGAATGTGTCTGTTAAATAAGCATAACGAAAATAGGTATAATTAGGCTTGGCCTTTAATAGGAGCACTTGGATCTGCTGCTCGGGCAGGAGCAGAGGGAGGAATTGTTATAACCCACTCGTGTTATAGGGAAGATGCTATGTTGGAAATGACGCGCTCAGCCGATTCAGATAACGGTCTATCAGGAAATAAGCTTGATTGGTATTGCTCACAGCTACCGGGGTAAAGGTTTGGCAAGCATCGTGATGGCTCCAGTTTATGATAGGTAGTGATTACGTCTTTCCATTGTTTGCGCTTATAAGACAATGTCATATCTTCAATAGGGGCGATTAATGATTCGTCTTTACTATTGAGCAAGGTTTTACGAGCCAAGTGAAGTGTGTATTTAGCCCAATCTTGTTGAGCGTCAGCTACGTCCCAAGGTGCTTGTGTCACCTCAAGTGCTTTAACAAATTTAACACCGTCACAAAAGTGATTCCAATAACGAAATAAATAGCGAAGTTCAGTGGTACACACGGGAACTTTAGTTTTCCACGCATCACCAGTAATGACTTTAACTCTCATACCTTTAGCGGCAACTATTGGGTTAATATCATCTAACGCATAGATAATATCGTGACCTAACCGATGAGATAAGAGCATAAGATGCTTGCAAGCACGTCGATTTAGCAAATCGAGCATTTTGTCACGCTCGCTTTGTTTCCAATGCGGCCTGTGATCAGGCTTATGTGTATAGCTAGGGCGTTGAATATCTGCCTCTAAGGAGCGACCCTTGAAACGTTGTATCGATATAAAATTAACCCAAAATTGTTCAAGGTCTAATGATTCACTATCCGCAAGAGGTGTTTGAGTAGGTGTGGATTTCTTACTTAATAGATCTAAGCGTTTGCTCATCCCAAGGAGAAAATAGTTTGCAACATCGTGCCATTGTGTTTTATCAACATGTTTCGCCATTATCGATTCAGATAATGAGTGCGTTGTGATGCGCGCACTGTCTCTGGCATGATGATGGGCTGTGCGATGTAATCGTTGTCCAAGAGCAGTACCGAAAAAGACCGGGTTCTTCGCGGTTCTTAACTGACTTTGAACCATCTTTACGGTGGGCTCTGAAACGACGCCAGTAACAATAGCGCTTAAGCCCAAAAGTGTACTCTTTTCCTTACTAAGATCATGAAGTTCCTTGGGAGGGGTTAAATATACAGGTGCAGCCCCCTTTTGTGTGTGCGATGTACTTTTCTTGCCGAAATTTTCTGGGGCCGGGCTTGGTTCTGGTTTTGGTTCTTCATTTTGCTGTAGAGCGTCGCAATACGCTTTAACCACAGGATGATCAGGGAACCCCGCTTGTATAGTAGTCCACTGCTTTTCTATTTTCGCAGTAATTCTTTGATCTAATTGAGATAAATCACAATCGCCAGGAAGGCTTTCAATGGTTTGTAATAACCGCAGAATTTTACGCTTAAGTGGCGTATTTTCTATCGAATCAGCGGGATAGCCAATGGCTACGCTCTTAACTGCTTGAAGATTCGCGTAACTAATAAACATCGATTAGTGTGCCTCATTAATTTACGCATTGCGTACAAAAATTAATATATCCTTAACGTTTACAACGTAAAATACCTGTAAAAAGGTGATTACATGCAAAAGGTATCACATAGTTTAGTTTTTTTAAAGGTATATTTAAGTTGGGTAAGGATGCTATCTCCCTGTAAAGAGGTAGTTCATGTTAGAAGGTATTGCAATATCTATAGGGGGGTATTTACAAGCGAATAGTGCTGCATTAGGTCGGAAGGTAACGAGCAAGTTGACCAATGCTATCGGTATTATTCGAGATAAGCTAATAGCTAGAGTGGGCGACCAAGATAAAGCTAAGCAAGCTGTCATCGAAAAATTGAATGATGTCATTAAGGGTGGAACGGCTCCTGCTGGTCTTGAATTAATAATAAGTTCTTTTGAACGGTATATCAGCGCATCACCCAGCAGAGAAGTTTCGTTAGATGTGTTGGCTGAAACACACCCAAGTCGATACTCAGCACAAACTATAGATGCAGATTCAGGTGCACAAGTTACGGTCCCTGATGGCGATTCTACATACCAAAAAATCACTCATTATATGTCTCACGCTACACTTGAAAAAATAGTAAATAGTGTGAAGGACGATCGTACGCATTTCTTATCAACCGCGTCAGTCTCTAAGAAAGGTAACATCTTGGTTTACGGTACTGCTATGGGGCAACGACTTTATGCCGTATTATATCGAGCGGTCCAGGGAAATCCGAGTAATCCTAAAGCGGCCATTGATCAATTCTATAAGACGTTAAAACATACGGACAAAACAATTTATCCCGAAGTTTCGAATTTCTGGTTAAAGGATGGAAAGAAATTCGGTCTTACCTATTTAGTAGCCTGTTTTCTAAGTGGTAAAATAGATTCAGCTGCGGCTGACGCGTCACTAAGGCTTGAATGTCCTGATCCCAAGAAGGCAGATGAAGCGCGTTTTAAGTTTGCACAGCTGATACTTGCGGATTCCGCGCGCTCTGGAAAAACCGGAATTTTTGACCAGGATCTTAAAAGAGACGGTTATACGTTTAAATTATCCAGTCCTGAAAATCGCGCGACTGACTTAACAACGCGACGTGCCTGTAAGTCGATGCTTGAAACGGCCTTTTCTACTAATCAACCCGTTGTATATGCACTGGATGGTCTTAACCTCTTACTCGTCGCCAATCGTGGTCGCGTTACATTTGAAGGCGATATTAGCAAATACAAAGTCCCCATATGCACATCTGAAATTCGTTTTCTCTTTCGTGAGTGGGATAAATATCAGGGAACCGTTGGTTTTTATCATAAACTAACCGTACGTGAAACGCCCTGGGGACCGAACCGAGCCCCGAAAGCGTTACAAGCATGGGCCTCATATGCATTGCACTTGCTGCATAAATTAATTATGACCATACCCGAAAGACTATCTACTAGTGAAGCACAGGTGAATGAGATAATAGATTCGTTTACAAAAGGCGACTGGTTAAACGTAATTAATGGATACCATCAGCTTGAGCCGTCAAAGCTGCGCTTCGAAAGCAAGTCAAAAATAAGGCTATTTGAAGGGTCGAGGCGACTTTCTGTCGATGAGAGCCATATTGCATTTTTAGACAGAGCCTCGGATAAAGTTAAAGACGCTTTAGACCAGGCGTCGCCATCAGACAAAGCGTCGCCATCAGATCAGGCGTCACCATCTTTTGCTCAGCATCTTGTTTCTGTCGTTTGCTAGGGATGCCTCTCTATCTCCAATGCTATAGCATGATTGTGCCGCCACCGAGGCAGTGATTATCTTTATAAAAGACGACAGACTGCCCAGGAGTGATAGCACGTTGTGGTTGTTCGAAGTTTACGATCACGTTGTTATTATCAACCGTAATGTCACAGACTTGGTCGGGTTGATGGTAGCGTGTGCGGGCATGGCAACGTAATGGCGTTGCGGGTGCTTTTCCTGATACCCAGTGTAGTTCATTACAGGTTAAGTGACTGGCTAATAAGCGTGGGTGATTATGCCCTTGTCCGATAATTAAAATATTATTTTGTAAGTCTTTATCAACAACATACCAAGCGTCTTCTGTGTAATCGCTCAGACCGCCAATTTGTAATCCTTTGCGTTGGCCCAAGGTGTAAAACATCAAGCCATCGTGTTTCCCAATGGTCGTGCCTTCGGTCGTTTTGATGTCACCAGGCTGTGCTAGTATAAAGCCTTGCAGAAATTCTTTAAAGTTACGTTCACCGATAAAGCAAATGCCGGTGGAGTCTTTTTTGTTGTGGTTTATCAGCCCTGCTTTTTCAGCAATCTTACGTACCTCAGGTTTGGGTAGGTCGGCTAATGGAAACGTCGTATGCGCCAATTCGTGTTGACCTAACGTATAGAGGAAGTACGTTTGGTCTTTGTGCGTGTCTGCCGCACGTGTCAGAAAGTAATCATTACCACGTAGTTCGCTGCGTGCGTAGTGCCCCGTTGCAAGCAAATCGGCGCCAAGTGATAGGGCATGATCCAGAAAGCACTTGAACTTTATTTCCTTATTGCACCAAATATCAGGATTGGGTGTGCGACCGGCATGAAATTCGTCAAGGCAGTACTGGAAGACATTATTCCAATATTCTTTACTGAAATTAATCACTTCGAAAGGGATGCCGATGACGTCACAAACCGCGCGCGCATCAGAAAGGTCTTGTTCGGCGGTGCAATGGGGATCATCCGGGCTAGCTTCCCAGTTTTGCATAAAAATGCCCATAACGTCATGCCCTTGCTCTTTGAGGAGCAGGGCGGCAACGGCAGAATCAACACCGCCTGAGAGACCTACAATGATTTTCTTCTTATTCATGGCGGCGATTATAGACTATATAGCAGGTCGTAACCACTATGAGGGTGGGCTTGATTCAATATTTATAAATTAAGTTGGCTGCCCTATAGAAAACAAGCAATAATACCTTTATAATCAAAGGTATGAATCTGAAGCCCACCTATTGCTTGGTCGTATTCAGTTTGCTAGTTGTTATGACAGCTATCGCAAAGCCATCCGTTCATACGCCGAAGAATGTAATAGTGAAAGGCCCTGTCACTATTACAGTAAGCGGCATTAAAAATACGTCCATGCTGCAGAATATCGAACGACAAATAAAGGCCATGTCTGCTGCGCACCTGGTTAAACCAATTGATAAAAATGCAATTCTTACGGTTTATAGCAATGCGCCAATGGGTATCAAAAAAGCAATGCAGCCTTATGGCTATTTTCGCCCGACCCTAAAATCAACTTACTCAAAACAACATGACATTTGGCGTATGCATTTTGCGATCACACAGGGGGTTCACAGTAAAATCACACGCGTTACTATCAAAGTTATTGGTCAAGGAGCGCATACCGATGATTTTTCAAAATCGATTAAATCCTATGTATCAATAGAAGGGCACTTATTTATACTCAGTGCGTATGACGATGGCAATGAATCACTGTTAAAAAATGCCGCCCAGCTTGGCTACTTCGATGCAAAAATAGTCGTTAAGCACATGAACATCAACCTATTAAATAATACCGTTCAGATAAACATTGTATTTAACACAGGGGATCGCCACCGTTTTGGACGGACTGAATTCAGTAAAACGCCGTTTAATCAGAAATTTTTACAAAAATACATTGCCTACAGGCAAGGCCAGTATTATAACAATACGTTAGCGGATAAAACACAAAATAATTTTTCGAGTAGTGACTACTTTACACATATTAGCGTTGCACCTGACCTTAAGAAAAGCGTTGGCGCGATAACGCCCATGCGCGTCACACTAAAAATGCGTAAACGCAGCGTTTATTCGTTTGGGCTGGGTTATAATACGGACACACAGATACGCGGGCTGGCAGGATTCAAGTACCGCTGGGTGAATTCATGGGGGCATTACTTTAATGCGCGCATGGAAGGCTCTTTCGTCGATTACAATTTAGGAATGGCGTATCATATACCGTGGCCTAATCCGATGAAAGATTTATTGTCGTTTAGAGCGGGGATGGGTAAGCTTGATCTCAATCGTGGTAAGAGCAAAAGTTACTTACTTTCCGTTCTCTATAAACACAGCTATACACATTGGGACCATACGCTTAGCCTTAATTATCTGAACGAACGTTATAATATGACGAACCTCCCAAGAACACGTGCAAACCTAATCTACCCCGATTTGCGTATTCGTTATTTCAGCACTAAAAACCGTATCAATCCTGATACGGGCCTTAGTTTTATAGCGGATTTGTCGGGCACCCCTGCGTTTTTGAGTAGTAAATCCGGATATACCCGTTTTTCACTGACGAGTAAAGGTGTGCTGAGTTTTTTGACGAATGAGCAGCTCGTAGGTCGCCTTTCGTATGGGCACATTGATATTAATGACATCAATAGCTTGCCCTTATCGTTACAGTTTTTAATTGGTGGTAGCCAAACCGTGAGAGGGTATTCGTATCAGAGTATTGGCCCGGGACGAAATATGCTCTATGGAACGGTTGAGTTACGCCAGCGCCTCTGGAAACAGCTCTATTTGGGGGGCTTCTATGATTTTGGTAATGTGACTGATGGTCATATATTTTCCAATATGAGTGATAGCGCGGGCCCCAGCATTCTTTATCGATCACCTATTGGGATTATTGAGCTAAGCTTGCCTTGGCGTTTAGCCAGTCGACATTCGAGCCCACGGGTTGTTTTTAGTATGGGACCAGAATTATGATCATATGGAAATGGCTATATCGAACGATTCTCGCACTCATTATTTTAATAATGTTAGTCTTCTTTTTCTCGTTAACACCGGTCGGCTTTAAATCCATTGGCTACATGGCGGTAAAATTTATCCCAGGACATATCCACTATCAAAAATTAACGGGTAGCCTAAGCGGACCGATTCAAATCGATAATCTAAGCTATACCCATAATGGGGAATTGATCACTGTTAAGTCGCTACATTTGGATTGGACGCCAAGCGCATTGCTGCATAATAAATTAAAAATACATAATTTAATATTGAATGATGTGACCGTTATATCACCCGCCAATGCAGTCGCGAAAAAAGTAGCCACTGCACAAAAATCAATGACACAATCCATTAAGGATTTTTTTGCTAATCTCAAGCCGATTGAGCTAAAGCCAATAACACTGCCCTTTGATATAGACGTAGACCATGTGCGTTTGACCAACGTGAAGTTGGGACATGCCGAAAATAAGATTAATACCATTATTAAAACAGTCGATGTAAGAGGCACCATTGAGCCCGGCAACGTGGATCTTTTGGCAACGGTCGAACTACTAAAGCCGCATCCTATATATGCACGCCTGAGCGTAAAAGGCAGCTTGCAAAAATACGCCATCGATGTATCCATTAAAGATAAACGGTATGATTTTATCGCACATGGCGTGGGTAATAAAATGGGTGCAATCATTAAAATTCCTAAAAGGCCTGTATTAGGCGGCTTTGCACAGGGTGTTGTGGCATTATCTTGGCAACCCCAAATCAAGTGGGATATACAGTTAAATCTAGATAAGGTGGATCTCCAGGATTTTGATCAGCACATTCCACGCAATGTAACACTGTTATTAACGACGCGGGGAAAGCTTGTAGCGGGTGATCCGATATTTGATTTAAACAGTACCATTAAGGCGAGCGGTGCAACGGTAGCGTTAGTAGCGCATCATCATAAGGTTTGGAATATTAAATGGGCTGTTCAGGTACCACAAATCGAACGTTTATATGCGTTAGCTAAGGGCACCTTAAAAACACAGGGCATTTTGCAGGGCCAACTCATAAAACCGACGGTATCCGGCACTATACTTGGGTCTAATTTGAATATTGAGGGTATTAGTGTTCGTAAATTAACAGGGCGTTGGCATCTTGACTTTGATGCCTCACAGCATTCAACGGCCCATCTCGCGCTTATTAACCTTAGGTACAAGGATAATAACTTAGGTAAGGTACAGCTCAATCTGGGTGGGAATTTACGTAAGCACAACATAAATGCAACGCTTAATGTTGGAAAACAGCCACTTAAGCTTGCTATGCAGGC
Organism: Coxiella sp. (in: g-proteobacteria); assembly: GCA_002732805.1. Lineage (GTDB taxonomy): Bacteria > Pseudomonadota > Gammaproteobacteria > Coxiellales > Coxiellaceae. Next base: position 3,555 of record NVSS01000056.1, on the reverse strand, counting down.
CCATTATGATGGAAACAATTGGAATATCTCTTTAAAAAGCCGACAGTTCAGTTTTGGGGCGCTTGGAAATAAGCTCATGCCAGGTATTAAGCTAACGAGCAAAATAACGATGACGGCACATGCATCGGGCACGGGTAGTGATATTGAGAATGCATCGGCCAAGATTGCGCTATCGGCGGGTATGTTAACATCTCATGTAGATGGTAAGGTAATTAATACAACGATTCGTAAAAGTACTGTTGGCTTTTTGATTAATCCATCTATTGGATTAAAAGCAAATGTGATATTCAATATAGCGGCCCATGATAATATTCATGTAAAAATGAGCATGCCTCAATTCACTGATTATAACCTCCCATTCAAGGATCAGAAGTTACATACAACTATTAATATACTGATACATAATTTCCGTTTTGTGAGTGTATTTGAGCACACCCTTAAGCTATCACCAGGTTGGTTATCGGGTCAGTTTACACTGAATGGAACCCTGGGCCACCCTAAAATAAAAGGTGATGCTAAATTAAAACTACCACACTTTGAATACACCTTAGTGAAGGTCAATGCGCACAACATCAGTGCACATGTCCATATGGACGGCAATAAGATTACTTATGGCCTCGTCGGCTATGCCTTTAATAAAGCGCCGTTGTATTTTAGCGGCGACACAACGCTCTCAAGCCCCTATTCAGTGACACATTTTTATGTGCGCGCTAAGAATGCTGAGGCAATTAAAACACCTCAACTTGATGTATTTGTGACAACCCAATTAAAATTCTTATTATTACATAATCGGTTAGATATTGTGGGCACATTGCACATACCTAAAGCGACGATTGCGCCCGTTGATTTTGGTAGTGTGACGGTCATGCCGATTAACCACGTCACGTATGTGGGACTGCCCAAGCACCACACGCTTGAAACATCACGCACCAAAAACCTGAATCTTAAGCTGGTACTGGGTAAGCGTGTATTTTTTAAAGCGTATGGAATGCATGCGCAGCTTAAAGGGCATCTTGCGCTTAAGATAACACCACAACGGGGCACTATTGCTAACGGTCAATTACGGATTGCTAAGGGATCGTTTATTGGCTATGGGCAAAATTTGAAATTTGCGGATGGCTCGTCCGTCAGTTTTAACAACAGCCCCATCACCAACCCCTATATTAATGCACGTGCTTATAAATATGTAAAAACAACACGAGACAGTGTTGGTATGCAGCTAGCGAATAATGTTTTATTGGTAGGCTTGCAAATTCATGGGACGATTCAACATATGAAATTTACTTTGTATTCGCAGCCGCCGGGGCTTGAGCAGGCGGATATTTTATCTTATTTCACATTGGGGGTGGCGGCTCAAAACACCAACGCAGCCGGACTTTCTGTCTTATTTAATGCCGCTCATGGTATGTTAAGGCCAAACAACGGTGCTACGCATGCCTCTGAATATGATCATGTCAAACGTAATCTTGGTAAAATAGGGCTTAATATGCGTAATGAAACGGTACTTGATGTGGCTGGGAACCCGATTGAAGATCAATCTTCATTTATTATAGGTAATCAGCTAACGCGCAATATTTATGTTCAATACAGCCGCGGTATCATTATCCCTGAAAATATTTTCACGGTTCAATACCGCTTAAACAAGAACTGGATGATACAATCTCAAGGGGGTAGCGGATATAACGTAGGTGTGGGTGCTGATGTATTGTATTCCATAGAGCACTAACCGTCCTATCGATACAGATCCTAACAGCGGGAAGAATACAATAGGCTTGATTTGGGTAATACGCTGTATTATCATTATACGCATCGGTGGGGACACAATCGTTGGAGACGAACATGTATTTACCAAAAGTAAAAGTGCTGTTTTGCTGCGTATTAGTTGGTGTTTTTGTGTGTCCTGTTGCGATGTCATATACGGTTAAGTGTCTGAGTTTATTGATGTGGAAAAATACTAATAACACTGGAATCTGTGTGTATAGTTGGTCCCCGCCTATGTGGCGGCATGACAACTTATCCTGCGGTGAATGGTGTTACTTTGCGTCTAAGGCTGATCCAAACTGCAAAGACCCTGACGCAGCGGCAGGGTACCCAGCTTGCCCAGCTAAATACACCACAATCTTAATTAAACTGAATAAAACATATAGCTTTACTAATTATAAATAAACACGTTCTGCAGCCTATTTCTGTAACGTATCGACGATCGACCTGGATTTAATCCGTGTGTTTTGGGTTACGGCCTGGTACAAACAGTAATATTACAAGCCCAATAAACATGAGCCCAAAGGTGCTCGACATGCCGACACGTTGGCTGTGAAATGCTTCCGTAAAGGTAGCCACTAATATGGGGCCGATAAACGCCGTGATATTTCCGGATAATTGATAGATACCAAACATTTGGTTAAGTAGTTTTTTAGGCGCTAGATGCGCCATAAAGCTACGACTGGCGGCTTGGGTGGGGCCGACGAAAATTCCGAGTAGTGATGCGACAATCCAAAAAGCGGTGATACTGTGTAGGGTAACAGCGATGCTGCCGAATATGATAACTGAGGTAACGGACACTGCAATTGTAAATTTAGAGCCGAGCCAGTCGTCAATAAAGGCGAAGGTCAATGCGCCAATACCTGCCGTTACATTTAACAGGATTGCGAAAATAAGTATTTGCTCATAGTTCATGTGAAAGGTACCGGCCGCAAAGACACCGGCAAAAATAAAGATGCTATTGAGTCCATCAATATAAAGAAGATGTGCTAACAGATACGTAAAAATAGTACGATGATGCTTGATCGTTTTTAGGGTTGTCCACAGTTGGGAAAGTCCATCTTTGCAGGCCGTGAGTAGAGACTTGTGAATGGGTTGCGCATCAGGCGTATAGATAAACAACGGTAATGCAAAAATCAAAAACCAGGCGGCGACAAATATAACCGTTGCTCTAATATTTAAGCCATCTGCGCTTGCAAACCAACCTGATTTTATGAATAGGAATAATGAAACAGCCAGGCAGGTGAGCCCACCAAAGTATCCAAACCCCCATGCCCAACCAGAGATACGGCCAATACGTTCTTTAGGAGCGATGGATACCATCATGGAATTATAAAATACTTGTGTCAGTTCATAGGCGGTATTGGCAATAGCGACAAAGAGCAGCGCAATAAAAATATAGCCGGTGCCGGGCTTGGCAAACCACAACAATGCTGTAAAGAGTACGCTTATCCCAAGAAAAAATCCGATCCAAGGCTTACGTCGACCCGTGTGATCGCTGATCGATCCGAATAGTGGCGATAAAATAGCAATAGCGATGCCGGACATGCCCATCGTCCAGCCCCAATCAGCGGTGCCTCTGATGGTGTTATGCGCGATTTCCTTTGTAAAATAAGTGCTAAATATAAAGGTAATAATCACTGTTGGGAATGAGGCATGGGCCCAACTGAAGAGTGCCCAGCAAAAAGTGCCAAATCGTGTGACGGGTTTGTTAGTGTCCATTTCGCTAGTTTAGCATAAATTTTGGTACCAGGTACGCTTTCGGTGCCAGGTACGCTTTTGGTGCCAGGTACG